>NZ_JAKKRL010000011.1:0-153374 GCF_025654335.1 Shewanella sp. SM21 | reverse complement strand
GCAACTACGGTTTCTTCAGCATTGATGCCGACGGTAACTGGACCTACACCTTAAACAACAGCCACAGCGACGTGCAGTCACTCAAGGCGGGTGAAACCCTGACCCGTGACATCACGGTCACCAGTGCCGATGGCACCGCCAGCCACACCGTGACCATCACCATTGTCGGCGCGAACGATCCCGCTGACATCACGGTCGGTAACGGCGACAGCGATGCTGGCACCGTCACYGAAGACGGCGATTCCGACACCCTGCCAGGCACAGTACAAACGGTGGCTGGCACCTTAACCGTCACCGACGTCGACAACGGCGAAGCGGTATTYCAAGTGCAAACCAATGTYGCCGATGGCAACTACGGTTTCTTCAGCATTGATGCCGACGGTAACTGGACCTACACCTTAAACAACAGCCACAGCGACGTGCAGTCACTCAAGGCGGGTGAAACCCTGACCCGTGACATCACGGTCACCAGTGCCGATGGCACCGCCAGCCACACCGTGACCATCACCATTGTCGGCGCGAACGACTATCCAGTAATAAATTCCGTATCAAATGCTACGGTATCTGAAGAGGGGCTACTTAACGGTATAATTGATGTTATTGGTAATTCTGATACTACAGATGATGTTTCTGCTAGAGGCACAATAAATATTAATGATGTTGATGGTGACTCTTTAAGCGTTTCACTTTCTGGCCCAACAGAATTAATGTCAGGCGGACAAGCTGTAAATTGGCTCTGGGATGCGAATACACAAACACTAATAGGCTACACAGGTGTTATTGGCGGCTCTTCCTATGTTGAAGTTATGGCTGTAGTTCTAACCGCTCCAACTTCTGATGATTCCAATTGGACCTATGATGTGACTTTAAAGGCACCACTTGATCATTCAGACACTACATCTGAAGATACTATTACATTCGATATAGGTATTACTGTTAATGATAATCATGGTGGCACCTCTACAGGTAGCTTTAGTGTTACGGTTGAAGATGACGCACCTGAAATCGCATCTATTAGCCCTGTCGAAGTAACGAATATAGATATTCCTGATACTTTAGTCGGTCTATTCTCTCTAACTGGCTATAGTGGCAACAACAATCTTCTTGATTTTGATGGTTTTACGATCACAGCCAGAGGATTTACCTCTTCAACAAACTCTAATTTAATTGATGCCGCAATTTATGGAAGTGGTAACGGGATAGGAGTTAGCAGTGTAGGGGCTCCTTATCATAATCTCGCGAACGAAGTCGATTTCCGTAAATTTGCAGATGGAAGTTCTGCATCTGAAGAAATCATCATTACTCTCGATCCAGGTACTGTTGCCTACGGCGTGAATATCCAGTTTTCCCATATGTTTGGCGGCGAGCTAGAAGTAGGAATTGTTGAGTTCTGGCGTGATGGTCAGCTTATTGCCACTCAAACATTTAGCTCTGACGCTAATAGTGGTGACTATGCTGCTAATTTCCAAGTCTTACAAGGCGGATTTGATACCATGGTTATCAAGGCGCTAGATAATGGTCAAGGGCCTCACAGCAACGATAATAGTGATTTTACAATAACGGCAATTGAATTTACTGGTTCACCAACCCCTCCAGCAATCGCTTTTGCTACGGGAGTAATCAGCCCAGAGTGGGGGGCTGATGGTAAAGGCTCATTAACGTTGACTGGCAGTACAGAAAACAATTTGCTTACAGCATCAGGCAGCACAATTACCATTACTCAAAATGCAAATACGCTTACTGGTATAGATGAAAATGGTGAATTAGTATTTAGATTAGAATTTACACCTGGAACAGGCACTTGGGAGTTTTTCCAATACCAAGAAATGCTCCAACCTTCTGATGGCGATATTGATTTCACAGTAAGAGCAACAGATCGTGATGGTGACTACACCGACGGTTCTTTCTCGGTTATTCCGCAGTTATACATAGCGCCACCTTCTGCACCAGAAGTGACCATTATCGATGACACTAATAATGACTCGTATTTAAGTCCTACTGAAGTAGGAAATGACGACGTTCAAATACAAGTCGAAATTGATGCTGCGGATTTTGCTGCTGGAGGCTATGTCAAACTCACTATTACAAACAGTGGTGTAACAACCAATGTCGAACTCAAACTGGTCAACGGTGAACTGCAACTTGCAAATGGTTCTCCAGCAACAGGTTTTAGTTATAGTAATGGTGTCATCAGTTGGACCGAAAGCACACCTGCGGCAGGCCAAAACATTACAGTAACCGCCACCCAAACAAACTTTGCCGGAAATACTTCTCCTTCCGGCTCTGACAGTGCAGCTGTTTATCTGCCTGATAATCGCCAAATCGTTGTTAATGAAAGTGATCTTCGTGACAATATTCCTAATGTTGTCTCAAGTACAATTAGTTTTACCGCAGGAAACCAAGCACTGACACAGTTCCGTTTTAATGAGTCCACCATTAACGCTGCGACCAACCTTGCTGCTGGTGTAAGCATAGTGTGGGCCATTGCCGCAAATGGCGCGCTAATAGGTTCGATAGATAGTATTGACGTGATTCAATTAACCCTCAGCGGCGGCTCAATTGCTGCTGGTACAGCGGGTGATGTCACAATTAATGTTGAACTTCTCGATAACATAAAACACTTGAATGCTCTCGATGGCACAAATCTAAATTCACTGATCAATGGTATTATTATTGAAGCTGTTAGCGCCGATGGTAGCGTTTTGACTGGTAATTTAAGCATAGTTATTAATGACGATCTAATCTCCATCGACCCTGTAAGTACCTCTGGAGTAAATAGCTCTAATGCTGACAACATAGTAGGCGCCCTCAATATTATTGGAGCCGATGGTAATGATCATACCCTTGATGATAATTACAGCATAAGCCTTACAACGAATATTACGGGATGGAATGGAACAACGGTTACATTCGCTAACTCCGGTATTACGGCCGATGGATTAACTGTCTTTTACTACGTTGATCCAGCTAATCCAAATGTGCTTATTGCATATACAGATACCAATGGTACAGCCTCTGCCTATACAGGAGCAGCCAACCAAACGTTAATATTTACATTAACGACTAATTCTAATAGCAATGAGTACACTTTCGATATCAATCAAAGCATTGATGAACTTTCGACTATCCAAATCGCAGGCTTAGTTGGTGGACAGGGCGGTATCGGTGATGCTGTCTACGTCACGAGCAATAACTCAGCGAGTGGCTATGGTGTCTATAACGATATTTCTAAAATCCCATCAGGGGAGAATATTGCATTCACACTGACCGCCCGAGATCAAAATGGTGATCTTGGCCGTGTCAATGGCACCAACAACGGCTTTGGAGTTGACAATCCAAGTGTTAGTGGTAACGAAGTTTTAATTGTTAATTACTCTGAAGATGCTGCGACTGCGAGTTTTAATTTTACAGGCGCGACATCAATTCATTTTAAAGCCTATGATGAACAAGGTAATCTGCTAGGTGAAGGAAATATTACCAGCGGCCAAGTCATCCAGAACTTAGGTTCGATTGGTTATATTGAATTATCAGCTTTAGCAGGGACAAACTTCCAATTTACTGGCACAACTGCACAGACAATTGTGAGCTCCACTCAAAATGTCGATTTACATTTTGATGTAACAGTCACAGATAGTGATGGTGATACTAATACTGGCAGATTTAACGTCCATCTTGAAGCACCCAATACAACCCCAATCGCACCTGTTGCTCTAACCACTAACGCTATTGCAAGCCTTAACGAAGCAGACTTGCAGGCTGGCGCCCCTGATATGAGCGTACAAACACTCAGCTTTAAGTCCGGTAGCAACTCCATTGGTAGCTTCCAATTTGGTGATTTTAGTAGTATTTCCGTAACTGGTATTAATGCTCAAATTCATTGGGTGATAAATGCTGCAGGTCAATTAATCGGTACCGTTTATGGACGCGAAGCACTTCGCTTAACTTTAGATTGGGATCGTATTAATGCAGGAGAACAGGGAGATGTCACAGTTACCGCAGAATTACTCACTAATTTACCCCACAGCGTAAATGTGGATAATCTTACGGTAAATGGAATTAAAGTTGTTGCTATCGATGGTGCGGGTAATACAGCACATTCCACTGTCACTGTTAATGTTGCTGATGATGTGGATATTGCAAAAAATGATACAGACCAACTGGATGTTGTTGTTGACTCATTTAAGTTTTCTGGAGTTGTTGCTAATTGGCAAGGTACTACTGGTGGTACAAATATCACTAAATATGATGGTCCAGATAACGATACAGGCCTAGATCAGATTCGTTGGGGTGACCCATCTAGTTGGTATGGAAGCCAATCAGGCTATGGCTTTTTGGATAACGATGCAGCTTTACAGGGCTCGCTATCGCTCAACCAGGATATCGTTTTGGGTACATTTACCCACTACAATTATTCAATTACATCAGGTACATCTATTACTGCAGCCACAATGCAAGTGACCTTTAACGTCACAGATGCATACGGAGTAACCACACCTGTAACCTTAACACTTAACTTCAATCATAACGAAACACCTAATACGAACGACCCAATTGCTTCACGCGATATTGTCACTGTAGGGCAAACTAGTGTGACCTTCAACTATGAAGGTCAAGTATACACAATGCAAGTTATTGGATTTAAAGACACTAATGGCAACATTGTCACATCTATCTACACGAATGAAGATGCTGCGACAAGTTACCAACTGGTTGTACGTATGGTTGCCGGTAATGGGTATACCTTACCAAACACTGACGGTAATGTGTTGACAAACGATGTAGTTGGAGCTGATGGTCCATTGACCATTATTGGGGTGGCCAAGGGCGATCTTACCAATACAGGCGGTGTATCTGGGCAAGTAGGTTCAACCATAACGGGCTTATATGGCACTCTGGTACTAAATGCAGATGGTACCTATAAGTACCAACTCACAGCAAATGCAAGCCAATTACCAGCAGCAGGAGCGTTAGAAACCTTCACTTATACCATTCGAGATAGTGACGGTGATGTATCAAGTGCAACCTTGAAAATCAACGTTAATCCCGTCAATAGCGATGGTATTAATATTGCGGACGCCAACCTTATTACCACTCAAGGCTCTAGTCTGAATGACACTATGGTCGTTGTTAATGGTGAAAATGCTAATAACCAAAACCAAAAAATATTAAACGTCAGTTTTGGGGGGGGCCAAAGCGGTATCATCACAAACAGTAACGGCAAAGAGGTTATTGCTTCTGGAGCTAACAATAAGAGCTATAGCACTACGGATATCCAAATCGTTAATAGCGGCGAAGGTAACGATCATATTGAAACCGGCAAAGGTAACGATGTTATCTATGCGGGTAAAACAGGCTCGACTGGATATGGTTCCGATGATGCTCTTGAGCTATCAGTCAATACGCTCCTAAATCACCATATTATGACGGGCGAATTAACTGGCTCTAACAGATTGGTTGATAGTAACGGGCTATTATTGGCTAATGATGTCGCTTCACATAACGCTGATATTGTAAATGCTGGCAGCGGTGATGATCGAATTTATGGTCAATCTGGCTCTGACATTCTCTATGGTCATACTGGTAATGATTATATTGATGGTGGTAGCCACAACGATGCACTTCGTGGTGGAGACGGTAACGACACCTTAATTGGTGGACTCGGTGATGACGTCCTGCGTGGTGATAGCGGCGCTGACACCTTCGTATGGCGCTATACGGATGCAGACCAAGGTACTGACCACATCATGGACTTCAATGTAAGTGAAGATAAGCTTGATCTGAGTGATTTACTCCAAGGAGAAACGGCTAATACGTTAGAAAGCTATCTGAACTTTAGCCTAGATAGCAATGGCTCTACCGTTATCGATATAGATGCAAATAAAGATGGAGTTATTGATCAACATATTGTGCTTGATGGGGTTAACCTCTATAGCCAATATGGTGCAACTGATAATGCGGGTATTATTAATGGCTTACTCGGTACCAATGGTAGTGGGCCGTTAATTATCGATACCCAGCCTGTAAATCCAGAAACACCGCAGGGATTAACTAGATTTACTGATGATCCTAATACCAATGGCAATGTGATCCCTTAAATAAAATCAGTTCAGATGGCCTATAGAAATATAGGCCATCATGACCGATACTTGCCATAACCATATAAAAATCCAAAGGATAAGTAATTAGGTGTCTGCTGCAGCTTCTGAAAAAATTGATCAATGGACCATTTCAGCCTCACAAAGAGTGTTAGTGGATCCTTTGCTGGATTGTTTAGTGTTACTCACTGAGCATTTTGGCAATCCGTGCTCGAGCGATTCGCTTGCGGCAGGTTTACCCTTGTCAGGTACCGTATTATCACCTGACTTATTACCTCAGGCGGCTTCAAGAGCGGGTCTAGCGGCTAAGCTATCTCGAAAAGGATTAAACGAAGTATCACCTATATTGCTCCCCTGTATTTTATTATTAAAAGACAAAAAAGCCTGTATATTGCGAGAACTTGATGTTGCATCAGATAAAGCAATTATTCAATTACCCGAGACGGGCGGTGAAGAGACACTGACAATTGAGTCGCTCGAAGCCTTATATGTGGGATATTTATTCTTAGTCAAACAAGAATACCGTGGCGACATGGGCTTTGATGTTTATCTACACGATAATAAAACCCACTGGTTAGTCCAAACCCTCAAAGATTCAGCACCCATTTATCGTGATGCATTAATCGCTTCTGTATTGGTGAATTTATTCGCCTTAGTTTCACCGTTATTTATTATGAATGTGTATGACAAAGTTGTCCCAAACCTCGCCTTTGAATCCCTTTGGGTTTTAGCGATTGGTGCGGCGATTGCTTATATGTTCGATCTTATCATGCGGCAACTTAGAAGTTACCTCATCGATGTTGCAGGAAAAAAAGTAGATATTATTGTGTCTTCGCGACTTTTTGCTAAAGCGATAGGTATTCCCCTAGAAAAACGTTCTCCTAGTATCGGCGGCATGGCGAAGCAGTTAGGTGAATTCGATAATATTCGTGAAATTTTAACTTCGGCAACGATCACAACTTTAGTCGATCTCCCCTTCGCGATATTTTTCTTAATTATTATTTTTATTGTCGCTGGTGATCTCGCTATAGTTCCAGTCATTGGCGGCATCATCATTATTGGCTTCACGCTTTATATTCAACCTAAACTCAAAGCGGCAATCGAAGAAGGCAATAAATTTTCAAGCTTAAAACATGGGCATTTAATCGAGAGCTTATCAGCGCTAGAGTCAATTAAAGCTAATGGTGCTGAAGGAATTGTGCAAAAAAGCTGGCAACAGATGATAGGCCACAGTGCAAACTGGCAATTAAGGTCAAAAAAGCTCTCCAACTCAGTATCGAACGTAGCGAACTTTACGGTGCAATTTACCGTTGTCTGCGTGGTGATTTTGGGCGTTTATCGTGTGGCTGATAATGCGATATCTATGGGCGGAATTATTGCTGCGGTCATGCTATCGAGCCGCGCCATTTCACCTATGGCACAACTTGCAGGCCTGATGACGAGAGCAAACCACACAGCCAGTGCACTACGCCAACTGAATGAAATCATGACTCAAGAAGATGAGTTTGAAAATAAAGGACATTTAGTTAGCAAACAAAGACTCATAGGCAAGATCAATGCTGATCATGTTGGTTTTAGTTATCCCGGTTCTGAAAAGCCTGTGCTGCATCCGATGTCGCTGACGATTAATCCTGGCGAACGCATTGCCATTATCGGTCGAAATGGTTCAGGTAAAAGTACGCTAGCTAAGCTACTGGTCGGGCTATTTCAACCCACGGCAGGAAGCTTGCGCTACGACGGTTTAGACTCAGCACAGATTCATCCGAGTGATTTACGTCGTAATTTTGGCTACTTACCCCAAGATGTCACCCTATTCCATGGTTCTATTCGCGACAATATTTTATTTGGTACACGTCAAGTCACTGAACATCAACTCATCCGCGCGGTACAGCTTTCTGGTGTGAGTCAATTCACCAACCTAGAAGCAGAAGGCCTAGACCAACAGGTCGGCGAAGGCGGCATGTCACTCAGTCGCGGGCAAAGACAAACTGTCGCCCTTGCTCGCGCCACACTGAATGATCCCCCTGTGTTACTGATGGATGAGCCTACGGCGAGTTTAGATGCTCGCGCTGAACAACAATTTATTCGTTCAATGCAAAATGTCAGCAAAGATAGAACGTTAATTCTTATTACCCACAAGATGCATTTATTGCAACTCGTCGACCGCATTATTGTACTTGAACGCGGCCATGTGGTTGCCGATGGACCTAAAGCAGAAGTGCTAGAAAAACTCAATTTTGGCCTAGTGAACGGAGAGGCTAAAAGATGAGTAAACATTTAACAACAAACGACTTAGACATGGTTGATGATGTCTATGGCGCCATGATGACAGACGCTCCCAGCGGACACAGATTAATCATATGGGCACTTGCTGCTATGGTAGTGTGTTTTTTACTGTGGGCGGGGTTTGCTCAATTAGATAAGGTTACGACTGGAACGGGAAAAGTGATTCCTTCATCACAAGTTCAAGTGATCCAAAGTCTAGATGGCGGCATAATGCAAGAACTCTACGTTCAAGAAGGTGAGATAGTCACAAAAGGGCAGCCTTTAGTGCGTATTGATGATACCCGCTTTCGCTCCGACTTTGCTCAACAAGAGCAAGAAGTTTATGGCTTAAAAACCAATGCTATCCGCATGCGCGCCGAACTCGACAGCATTCTAATATCAGACATGACCTCTGATTGGCGTGAACAAGTGCTAATTACTAAAGAAGCATTGATATTCCCTGAAGCTATCATTGCTGCGGAACCCGCCTTAGTGAAAAGACAACAAGAGGAATACAACGGACGCTTAGATAACTTAAGTAACCAACTTGAGATCCTCGTACGTCAAATTCAACAAAGACAGCAAGAAATTGATGATCTCGCCTCTAAAACAACGACATTAACGACGAGCATGCAGCTAATCTCCCGCGAGCTTGAACTCACTCGACCTTTAGCCAAAAAAGGTATTGTTCCTGAAGTTGAGTTACTCAAACTCGAACGCACGGTAAACGACTTGCAAGGTGAATTGAATTCAATGCGTTTACTCCGCCCTAAAGTGAAAGCGGCATTAGATGAGGCTATCTTAAAACGCCGTGAAGCCGTATTTGTTTACGCTGCAGAGCTGCGCGCGCAGCTCAATGAAACTCAAACCCGCCTCTCTCGAATGAATGAAGCACAAGTTGGCGCACAAGATAAAGTCAGTAAGGCGATTATCACCTCCCCTGTTAATGGCACCATTAAAACCACACATATCAATACACTGGGTGGTGTAGTGCAACCTGGGATCGATATTATCGAGATAGTACCGTCGGAAGATCAACTGCTGATAGAAACTAAAATCTTGCCTAAAGATATCGCTTTCTTACATCCAGGATTACCCGCCGTAGTAAAAATTACCGCCTATGATTTTACCCGCTATGGCGGCCTTAAAGGAACTGTCGAACATATTAGTGCCGACACCTCTCAAGATGAAGAAGGCAATAGTTTTTATCTCATCAGAGTTAGGACAGCAGAATCTAGTTTAACCAAAAACGATGGCACACAGATGCCAATTATTCCGGGAATGTTAACTTCAGTTGACGTTATCACGGGGCAAAGATCCATACTTGAGTACATTTTAAATCCAATTTTAAGGGCTAAGGACACAGCGCTCAGAGAGCACTAAGCCTTTTTTTATAAACCGGGAGGTTGGTCATGAAGACTTCAGCAATACGACAATTTCAATGTTCAAAGATAGCCATAGTGCTGTCATTAATCCTGTTACCTTTATCGGCTCAAAGTCAGACGTTAGAACAAGCCGTTGCACATACGCTAGATACAAACCCAGATTTACGAGTGGCATTCAACCGCTTTAAAGCGCGAGAAGAACAAGTTAATCAAGCGATAGCAGGCTATATGCCAACTATTGATGTCAATGGTGGCTACGGTTACGAACAAACCGACAGCGTATCGACACGTAGACGACCCAATATCGGCGAAGTCGATAGCAAAGGGGTGGCTGAATTAAATCCCGGAGAGTTTGGTGTTAGCATAAAACAAATGCTTTTCGATGGTTTCTACACCAGCAGTGAAGTTGATCGTTATAGCTTTGAAGCTAGCGCAGACCAATGGGCACTGCTTGCTGCAGCTGAAGATATGGCACTCGATGTCAGTAAAGTCTATCTCAACTATTTACGCACCGATGAAGTGTTAAAATTAGCCGAGAAAAACCTTAACAGCCATAAAGAAATTTATGACCAGATTAAACAACGTACTGACTCAGGTTTAGGCTCAATCGCAGACCTATCACAAATCTCGGGACGTTTGGCGCGTGCTAATGCTAACGTTATTTCTGCTCGCAACAATTTACTTGATGCAAAAGCACAGTACGTCAAAATTGTAGCGTCGGCTCCGGCAGACTTAATATTACCAGTGCCAGATGCAGACATGCTGCCAAAGGATCTTAGCTCTGGCATTATTGTTGCGCAAGAGAATCACCCCATACTCAAATCTGCAGCAAACGATATTAGTGCCGCTGAAAATGAACGCTCTTCAGTACAATCCAATTACTATCCTCAGGTTTCTTTAGAACTGAATGGTAACTGGAATAACGATATCAGCGGCGAAGATGGAATATCAGGTGCTGGTGCTTTCCGCAGTGATGTGGGTGGTCATAGTAACGATCTCGTCGCCATGGTGAGAGTGAGATACAACTTATTTGCGGGGGGTAAAGATCTTGCCCGTGAAAAAGAAACTGCTTACAAGTTGGGTGAAGCGAAAGAAATCCGCCAACGCGCCCAACGTGAAGTTGTTGAAGGGGTAAACCTAGCTTGGAACGCATTTGAAATGCTAGCGCCGCAAAAACAATATATTCGCGATCATGTCGTGGCCGCAAAGGATACTCAAACAGCCTATGCGCAACAGTTTAACTTAGGCCAACGCAGTCTACTCGACTTATTAGATACCGAAAATGAGCTCTTCGAGGCGCGTAAAGACTACTTACAAGCTGAATATGATGAAGTTATTGCTAAGTATCGCGTGCTCAATTCTACAGGGCGATTATTAGACTCACTTAAAGTCACTAGACCTGATGCGTGGCGCGGAGAGCGCAATTATGAAGGAGGAGCTAACAAATGAAAACTCTCACATTTTTTCTAAGTGTCACTCTTTTAGCTGGTTGTTCGATGCGCGATACGGTTAATATTGACGAAATGGTCACAACTCAAACCTATGATCTATCTGATAAAGATAGCGATGGTGTCATTGAAGCCCGTGAACGCTGCAACGACACAGCCCAAGGGGCAGGTATTGATAACTATGGCTGTGGCAAAATAAAAGCGATTAACGAGCGAAAGGAAATAAATATTTTATTCCCGAATGACTCTGCTTATATTGCGCCTGAGTACTATCCTCAAATTGAAGAGGTGGCTATTTTTCTACGTCAGTATCCAACGACCAAAGTGACTATCGAAGGTCACACGAGTCGCACAGGAACCGATGAACGAAATACAGTATTATCTCAAGAACGTGCAAATGCTGTCACCGCTGTACTGGCTGAACGCTTTAGTATTGATAGAAGTCGATTAACTGCTATTGGATATGGTTCTAGCCGCCCAATTGTTTTAGAACAGACGCCGGAAGCAGAAATTCGTAACCGTCGTGTTGTTGCAGAAGTCACTGGCGATGATACGGCAGCAGACATGAAATGGACAATTTACTCGGTCGATGACAACTCAAAATAAAGGACTAACACATTAGGTTATGAACGGCAGACTTGATTATAAAGATTCATTATTGCGAGTCTGCCGCTTTAGCCTAATAGCGTCAGCCCTAGGCATATGTTGCCTATATGCGGCCCCCACACAAAACCTTGATGAAGTGAAGATAACTTCAACCCTAGAAAAACATTACGGCGAACGTGCTGGAATGCGAGCAAGGGCTTGGTTCAAAGTGTTATCGGAAGCGAGTACGCTAGATGAAAAAGAAAAGTTATTGAAGGTGAATAACTTTTTTAATTTATTCCGTTTTGTGGATGACAGTAAATTATGGGGAGACTCGAATTATTGGGCAACGCCGATGGAGTTTATTGGTGTGAATGGCGGTGATTGCGAAGACTTTTCGATCGCAAAATACTTCACTCTACTCCAACTTGGTGTTCAAGAGGACAAGATGCGGATCACTATGGTTAAAGCCACTACGGTTAATCAATACCACATGGTATTGGCTTACTATGAAACACCATCATCAATTCCTTTAGTGCTCGATAATCTTGACCATGAAATAAAACCCGCCACAAAAAGAAAAGATCTACTGCCTGTTTATAGCTTTAACGGTAAACAGTTATGGCTCAATAAAGAGCAAGGTCGAGGCGTACTGGCAGGGTCCTCAAAACGATTAGAAAAATGGAACGATCTTAACCATAGATTAGGTGTTGACCGTCTTAGGCAACCAAAATTAAAACTGGAGTAGCACCAAAAATGACACTGTTTAGACAGATTTATTCGCTGCTTTTTAGCCTGTTCTTGCTTGTAGTTGCAAGCCTTGGCTATGTGCAATTCACTGAGACTCAAAGCTTTTTAACAAAGCAAATGGAGTCCGATCTAAACAATGCCAGCACTTCACTCGGTCTAATGCTTACCCCAGCACTCGAAGCCGGCGATACCGCAGCGGCAGAAACCTTAGTGAATGTTATTTTTGAAGGTGGTTACTATCAAAATGTAAAATTGACTTGGATGGTCGATGGTAAGCAACAAGAGTGGAATAATCCTTTAAAAATTGAAGATGTCCCTCAATGGTTTATCAATCTAGATCTGTTTAAAACCATAAAAAAACAAAGCACTATCACCTCGGGTTGGCTGCAGCTAGCACAGCTTGAAATCACTGCTCATCCTGGTTTTGGTTATCATGAACTATGGCGAATCATGTCCAATACCATCATAGCCTTCTCACTACTTTTTCTCGTTGCTATTTTTACTGCAAGAGTAGGCTTAACATGGATATTGAAACCTCTCCACACCCTATCTGAACACGCGAAAAGTATCGCAGCACGCCAATTTGGTCCAGACATGGCACTACCCAAAACAACCGAATTAAAAGACTTAGTGACTGCATTTAACAGCATGTCAGCTCAATTGAAACAAGTGTTCCATTCTCTTGACGAAGAGGTTGGCGCGTTACGTAAGAAGAATCTTGTCGATCCCGCGTCAGGCCTGCCTAACCGCCAATATGTAGTAAGTCGTTTAAATGGTTGGTTAAGTGAACCTAGCAGCGGTGCTTTATTCCTCGCCAAACTCGACTGGCTCGAAGAAGTGCACAGTAAATATGGCTATCAAGTTCGAGATGAAACCATACGGATCCTCGCAGAAAAGTTTCAACAGCAATTAAACGAAATAACGCCTTCGGTCATAGGGCGTATTGCCGCCTATGAATTTGCATTTTTAGTGACCGATGTTGAACACGATCAGATCAGTAAATATTTACAAACACTTATCCGTACCATCAATCAAGAAATGTCAAAAGCAGGCTGTAAGCCCAACGAAGACTTTGCTATCGGTATTGCAGAACGTATTGGGCAAATGAATGTATCTGATATTTTGGCCCAAGCCGACAATGCCCTTCAAAAAGCGTTACAAGAGAATAAAACCTTCCACTGGTTTGAAACCACAGAGCAGCAATTATTCACCCGCGAGCAATGGCGCGATAACCTCAGCCATGCTATCAGCAATAAGAAGTTTAAGTTTAGATGGCAACCCATCCAATTTTGCGATGGTGATGGCATAGCGCAACGGGAATTGTATTGCCAATTAGAGCTTGGTGATCAACTCGCTCATGCAGGGCAATTTATGCCGTATATCGAGTTATTATCACTTGGTGCCTTACTCGATAAATGCTTAATTGAAACTGTGTACGAGCAAAAACTGCTCGAGCGGAGCTATGAACCGCTCGCAATTAACTTAACCCACCAAAGTATTAACGATCCTCAGTTCCATGAGTGGCTAAATCAATTTTTGCGAAATGCCGCATTTATTGAGCGTATCTGCTTCGAAATCCCTGAGGCTGGTGTTTATAGTGATCTTAAGTCATGTCAGCACTTATGTAACATCATTCGCGATAACGGTGCTAAGTTTGGTATTGACCACTTTGGTCGTCAGTTTGGCTCTATGTCTTATCTACAGGAATTAAGACCTAGCTATGTGAAACTGGATCAATCCTTCGCCTACTATGATGAGACACACCACAATAGCGAATTGTGCCGCGCCCTAATCAACGTAGCAAAAGGATTGGACATTCAAGTCATAGTGACGGGTATTCAAGAAAAAGCTCAGCTAGAACGTTTTAACGAGCTTAGAACAGATGCCTATCAAGGCTTTATCGCCCCGCCAGTGAATCTTGACTAAGCCGTATTATTAAGAAGTGATTTTGCAAACAAAAAGCTCCGTAAGGAGCTTTTTTTTCTACGGTTGAGTGACTATGCCGATACAGTTCAGCAAATCTGCCAGGTGTAAATAAGAACTGTAGTCAACTTCTATACTCATTAAGGATGCGCTATCAAGCGACAACAAACATGATAATGCAAGTGAGTAAGTTCCATTTCGCCAATGCAAAAAAGCCTCAGTGTATTCATTAATGAATGCTGAGGCTTTTCTACTTATTTGGTCGGTGATAGAGGATTCGAACCTCTGACCCTCTGGTCCCAAACCAGATGCGCTACCGGACTGCGCTAATCACCGTAAATTTTGTACTATTGTTTACATACGCTTAGAGGGTTCCCCCTCTCGTCCACTTTCATCCAAAAAATCAGGATGCGTTATTGGACTGCGCTAATCACCGTAAACATTAACTATTTACTTAACTTACATTAAGCTCGCTAGTCACGCGAAGAATTTGGTCGGTGATAGAGGATTCGAACCTCTGACCCTCTGGTCCCAAACCAGATGCGCTACCGGACTGCGCTAATCACCGAGAATAAAAATCTTTATATCAAAGTAAATGAATGGGGTGACTGATGGGGCTCGAACCCACGACAACCGGAATCACAATCCGGGACTCTACCAACTGAGCTACAATCACCACTGATTTTCACTTACTTTACTAACCTTAAAGCTCACAACTCTATTCGGAAGTGGTGCGCCCAAAAGGATTCGAACCTTCGGCCTCACCCTCCGGAGGGGTGCGCTCTATCCAGCTGAGCTATGGGCGCTCGCCTTGGTTAGCGCCGCATATACTAGGGTCAAATCCCCTTTGAGTCTATAGCTGTTTTGCACTTTTTTTACTGACTGCTCAAGTTTTATCACATTAGCTGACTTTTAAAGCGGAATGCAGCCAAAATATGACTTGGATGTTACAGTATTTCATGCTAATTATAGACTTTGGTAAAAGCAAACATATATTTAACTAGTGAGTATCATGTTTAAGGATGAAGATGAAACTGGCCAGCCGCGTGTGAGTGAAACTGAACGCTTACGCAAAAAAATTATTCGCTTAAAACAATTAGCGCATAAATATAAGCATGCTGAGATCATTCAAAACGCATTACTCGAAATATCCAATATTGCGACTCATGCTTCTTCACTCGAAGAATTCTATGTTGGCGTACATAGCCATCTAAAACAGCTCATTCCCGCTGATAATTTTTTTATTTCAACCCTGGATACTCACACAGGTGAACTCGCCATCCCCTTTTTCGCTGATGAGAAAGATGCCCATCCAGCGGAGCTTTATCCTGAACAATCACTATCTACATTATTACAGCAAGGATTAACAGGCTACGTACTCAGAACTGGGAAAGCTTTGTTGTGTAACAATGACACAGTCAATGAACTGATTGCCGCTGGAGAAATTGTTAATTTAGGTTCTCCCTGTCATCTGTGGCTGGGCGTGCCCATCAAACAAGATGATATAGTAACGGGTGTGTTAGTGGTGCAAACCTATGACACTAATATCAGTTATGGTGAAATCGAACTCGAGTTAATGACGTTCATTTGTCACCATATTGCTGGGGTAATGGAACGGCTAAAACATCAAGAACAATTAGAGCAAGCTATCCAGCAAAGGACAAAAGAACTCAGCCAAGCCTACGATAAGTTAAAACTAGAAGTCTATGAACGGCGTAGAGCTGAACGCTTACAAAAATCACTGTTCGAAATCGCCGAGCTAGCAAGTTCCAGTGCAGACAACCCAGACTTTTATGCCCAATTGCATAATGTTATTCGACATTTAATTCCGGCCAATAACTGCTATATCGCCCTATTAAACGACACAGAAACCCACCTCACGTTTCCTTTTTATGTATCGCAATTAGCCAATAAGCACCCAGGCACTCGGCCGCTACAAGACGGCTTAACCGAATATGTGCTCAAACATAAGCGCCCACTATTGCTAGATCAAAGCAGTATCAATGCATTAATTGCCTCTGGTGAGCTGTATTCCCAAGCGCCAGCGTTAAATCATACTCAAACCATGCATCAGTGGATCGGAATCCCGCTTTTTATCCATGATCAAGTTCGTGGTGCGTTAACGATTTACAGTTTTAGCATGACACAGAATTACCAAGTTAAAGACTTAGAATTACTGACATTTGTATCACAACATATAGGCTCGGCTATCGAGAAAAAGCTGTCCGCAGAGTCCTTACAACGCAGTTATGAAGAGCTAGAAGAAAAGGTTATTGATCGTACCAAAGCGTTAGCCGAACTGAATAAAAGTCTTGAGAAAGAAATTCAACAACGCCGTAGTATGGAAGCCAAGCTAGTTCACGATGCCAAACATGATGCACTCACAGGCCTTCCTAATCGCGCTATGTTTATGGAGCGTTTATCTCAAGCGATCAAGCATGTTCGTCGCCATAGCTTAGAACAGTTTGCCCTACTGTTTATCGACCTCGACCGCTTCAAACAGATTAACGATACTATGGGACACCTAGAGGGTGATAAATTCTTAATTGAGACGGCAAGCCGCCTCAAGTCCTGCATTCGTGATAACGACACCTTAGCGCGACTCGGTGGCGATGAGTTTGTGATACTGCTCGATAGCATTAACAACATCAACGACGCGAAAGATATATCAGAAAGAGTGATCCAAAAAATATCCCAGCCCTATCGACTTGGCACAATGGAATTTAGTTCTGGAGCCAGTATCGGTATCACCATCAGTGGCAAACACAGAATTGATACCAGTGAATCTATGTTACGTAATGCAGATACTGCCATGTATCAGGCGAAAGCCAATGGTAAAGGTTGCTATGTTATTTTTGATGATAACGCCCAACATCAGGCCATGCAGGATGTCGAGTTAGAAACTGAATTTAGACATGCATTACACCATGCTGAAATACAGCTTAGTTACTTACCAGTAGTCAATTTTAAAACAGGTCAAGTGCATGCATTAGAAAGCCGCCTGTTCTGGCAACATCCGCAGCGTGGGCTCTTACAGCAGGAACAACTTAGCACGCTTGCTGAACAGTCACACCTTACCGTTGAGCTCGATAAATATACGATCAGCATCATAGATAGCAGCTATCCCCAACTCCTCAAACAACATGATGAATCTGTTGAATTACATGTCATGCTTTCGAGCCAACATCTCAAGCATAAGCATGTACTGCGCAGTTTGAAAAACACTCTCAAGCAAACCCAGTTAAACCTGAGCCATTTGTGGTTATTCTTCAATGAAAAAGCCCTAGTGCAAGAAACTGAAAATCATATCAATGGCTTTGAATTGTTGCAGAAACTCGGGGTAAAACTCGGCATCAGCCAATACGGTAGCGGCTATAGTGCATTAAATAGCTTATTGTTTCTGCCGATAAAAGGCTTAAAACTCGATGCCAACCTCACCAAACAAATACAAGGCGAGCAACAGCTTAAGTTAATGTCAGCCTATCAAAAAACGGCATCAACCTTAGAGCTTCAAACCTTTGTCGATGGCATTGATAACCCTGAACAAAAACGTATCTTCAGTGAACTGGGTTATCAGCTGGGCCAGGGGGCTTCTTTAGCCGACACTTTTACCTTATGTGAAACCCAACCACAGATATGTGCTCAGCTCGAATATGCCTAGTAAAAAATAAGTAGCTGATTTAAAAGAATAGTAAGCGAAACCGCTCGCTATTTTTTAAACATATCTCTTAAGCTAGAAATATTTGCTCGCCCCGTTTGCATCCGCTCCTGTTCCGTTTGTTGTGGCTTACGATTTTCCCACACCACATCATCTTGAGGTAACTCAAGTAAGAAACGGCTTGGTTCACAACGCATGGTTTCACCAAATTGGCGCCTTTCGCGGCAGAGGGTGAACCAAAGCTCTCGTTGAGCTCGAGTAATACCCACATACGCCAACCGACGCTCCTCATCGACATTGTCTTCGTCTATGCTGGTCTGATGGGGCAAGATACGTTCTTCTACCCCAACCATAAACACAAACGGGAACTCTAGGCCCTTAGAGGCATGCAAGGTCATCAACTGCACCTGATCGCCGCCTTCATCCTCACTATTGCGCTCCATCATGTCCCTGAGCGTCAATCGAGTCACCACCTCTGGTAGAGTCATAGCTTCATCTAACTCATCACCCGCGAGCATCTCAGTCACCCAACGGTAAAGCTCTGAGATATTTTTCATCCGCATTTCAGCGGCCTTGGCACTGGTGCTGGTTTCGTATAAGTAATCTTCATAATTGATCTTACGGATCAAATGCTTCACCGCCTCGACGGGTTCACCACGTTCAGCATGATCCCCAGTCTCCACGATAAAACGACCAAACTGATACAAAGATGACATAGCCGCAGGCGGTAAATGATGATTCAGTTCAGGCTCAAAAATCGCCGCAAACATAGAAATATGCTTCTCGTTGGCAAAATTACCTAAACGCTCTAAGGTTGATGGACCTATGCCACGTTTAGGCAAATTAACGATGCGCAGGAAAGCATTATCGTCATCGGGATTCACCACGAGCTTTAGATAGCCCATGATGTCTTTAATTTCAGCACGAGCAAAAAATGACGTACCACCACTCAATTTATAAGGAATACGGTTCGTCATCAGTGCGCGTTCGAGTAACCGTGATTGATGGTTGCCCCGATACAAAATCGCATAATCGCCAAACTGAGTACGGCCAACAAACTTGTGCCGCACAATTTCGGCAACAACACGTTCAGCCTCTTGCTCCTCATTGGCGGCAAACAGCACCCGCAACGGCTCACCATAGGCAAGCTCGCTAAACAGGGCTTTATCGTAAACATGGGGATTATTAGCGATAAGAATGTTAGCAGCCCGTAGGATCCGCTGGCTAGAACGGTAGTTCTGCTCCAGTTTAATCAGCTTAAGCTGCGGAAAATCTTTACCCAATAACACGAGGTTTTGTGGCTTAGCACCGCGCCATGAATAGATAGACTGATCGTCGTCCCCCACCACAGTAAAGCGTGCCCGATCACCCACTAACAGCTTTACCATTTCATATTGGCTGGTATTAGTATCTTGATATTCGTCCACCAGCAAATATTGGATCTTGGTTTGCCAGCGCGTCCGCACTTCTTCATGGTGGCGTAACAATAAGGTTGGCATCAGAATCAAATCGTCAAAATCTAAAGCGTTATAGGCTTTCATATGTTGAGCATAACGCTGATACAACATGGCAAATAAGTGCTGTTGCTCATCTTTAGCGATTTTGCGTGCATGCTCGGGAATAATTAAGCCACCCTTCCAGTTTGAAATGGTACTGGCGAGTGCCTTGAGTAAATCTTTATCTTCATCCAACTCGTCTTGGGTTAACTCTTTGAGCAGTGCCAAGGTATCTTGATCATCAAACAGCGAAAAGCCTGGCTTTAAGCCTAAGACCTTATGCTCGCGTTTAATGATCTCAAGCCCTAAAGTATGGAAGGTCGAAATCCACAGACCTCTGGCTTCCTTGCGGCCCATCGACTGAGCGACCCGCTCTTTCATCTCGCGGGCAGCCTTATTGGTAAAGGTCACCGCCGCGATATTACGCGCCTTATAGCCACATTTTTCGACCAAGTAAGCGATTTTATTGATAATTACGCGCGTTTTACCACTACCCGCACCCGCCAATACTAGGCAAGGGCCTGAAACATAATGAACAGCATCGTTTTGGGCGGGATTGAGTTTCATCTTTGCGCAATATCCAAACAAGTCGACAGAAAGGGATGGGATCATAGCAGAATCGACAGTTTTAAGGCTAACAAATCCCCGCTTAGGTTGAGCAGAACTCAACTCTGTAGATAAGCCTCTCCGTGATATAAACCCCAACAACAGCCAACTAAAGTGTTCACGCGTCTGCTTTACTTTTGAAAGCTAACGTACTGAGTTACAATCGAGCTATTCAGTAAAGAGGCGGACAAGATTATGATCAATCCAAAGAAAATCGAAGAAATGGCGAAACAATTGAGCGAAAGTTTGCCCAGCGGTCTAAAGCAATTTGCCGGTGAATTTGAAGAGCGCAGTAAGCAAGTACTGCAAAATCAATTGCTCAAGTTGGATATGGTTTCCCGTGAAGAATTTGATGTGCAGCAACATGTACTACTGAAAACCCGCGAAAAATTAGAAGCCCTACAAGCTCAAGTCAATGAGTTAGAAAAAAAGCTCAACGCGGCGGGCTAACTTATCATGCATGTTTGAAAGAGCACAGTTAGCGATAGCGCAGCTGTGCTTTTTGTTTTTAACACTTCAAGCATTGAGTCACTTGGGGAAATAATGCAACAACTCGCCAGCTATATCCTTGCTATTGAAGGCTATCCAAGCCCTGTCTACGTGGTAAGCCAATCAAACGAGCAGCAAACCTATCACGATGATAATGTGGAGATTTGTGAGTCCATAACGCTTTATCACTTCGATAACGGGGTTGTGATTAGCAAGCTAAGCGAGCAAGATAAACAAGCTTATGAGTCAGACATGGTTTGTGAAGATTATTGGCTCAGCTATCGGGTTGTAACAGCTCATATTGCGATTTCGCCGCAGCAAAAATCCTTTAGCAATCTATGTCAGCAAAGCTTTTGGCTTAAGATGCAGCAAGGGCTGGCAGTAAAGCCACCGCTGCAACCAGAGCATAAACAGACTTAATGCTTTAGCGTCGAACAATCAAGGAATGAAGCTACAATGGATGTCACAATCAGCACACACTATCAGGACTATCTTCTTTGGGGATTATTGTTGCTTGGTGGCCTGCCGCTACTCACTTATCCTGGTGTGCTTCTCGCCAGTTTGATGGGACTGGCCAGTCAATCAAGCATTAAACCCGCTTTTATCTATCGATTGATGAATCAGTGTTTTCTATGGGGAAGCCTAATTTATCCCGCCGTGTATATCCCCTGTTATCGCATTACGAGCGATAGCACTGCGACTTCTTCATCTTTAGTCATTGCTGCGTTGCCACTGCTGTATCTAATCTTACTGTATGGCTGCTTTCGCTTTATGGATGCTCCAACTAAAGAGACAAATAATTAAAGCTTTTGTTGGCGAGCATACTTTTGCTTAAGGCCTTTATGGTTAGCCTTAACTAACTTCCAGCGGTCACAACCATTGAAACGAGCATATTCACTGACTGCGATATCAAAGGCCGCACAGAAATCCTCATCTAAGCCATTCACCATCACGCCCTCTTCTAAAATCAATTGCTGTAATAGCAATAGGTTAGCTTGACGATCGGCTTTAACATCCACGCGGCCAACAAAAGTGTCGCGCCACAGAATTGCTAAAGAATAATAACCATACTGACGCTTTTCGGCTGGGACATAGACTTCGATTTGATAATCAAAATCAAACCATTGCTTTAACCTTTGCCGTTGGATCAATAAATTATCGAAGGGATTAAGCAGCCACACTTTATTAGGTAATGGTGCATTTAGCTGTAATGAAGGGCGATAAAAGTAGCTTTGGCCCGCAGCCTTAAAACACGCTAATAGCCCGTGAGCTAACAACTCTGCCAATTCTTGGGCTACAGCTGATTTCATACCTTTGCGTAAATAAGCCATTTGCGCCGCAGTACCGAAGGCGTGGGCATCAAGATAACGATCAATTAGATAGCGGGTAAATTCACTATCTGTCGGTACTTTGGCATTTACATCTTGTGGCAGCACACGCGCGGTAAGATCGTAAACCTTTTGAAATTTCTCCCGCCGCACCACCATCAACTCACCACGCATAAAGAGCTGCTCTAGGGCTTTTTTCGCAGGTTTCCAATCCCACCAGGTACCGTTTTTAGCTTCACTATGTTCAAAATCACTGGCCTTGAGTGGCCCTTCTGCGAGGATTCG
Source organism: Shewanella sp. SM21 (assembly GCF_025654335.1). NCBI lineage: Bacteria > Pseudomonadati > Pseudomonadota > Gammaproteobacteria > Alteromonadales > Shewanellaceae > Shewanella > Shewanella sp. SM21. Next base: position 131,061 of record NZ_JAKKRL010000011.1, on the reverse strand, counting down.
CGCCCGCACTTCCTGCATTATTTTATCGTCGGGCTCAAACCAATGCTTACCGCCATTTTGCAGCAGCTGTTTACGCTGCAAACTAAAACGGTAATCGGCAATTGGTAAATAAGCTGCCGCATGGGACCAATATTCGAAAATCTCTCCTTTGGCTAAAGCCATATCGAGCATCTTTGGCTGATATTCTGGCATACGACTATGCAGCACATGATGATGCGCTCGCTCAACCACGTTGATAGAGTCAATTTGTACATAACTGAGACGTGAAATTGCCTCGGTGACAGAGGTATATGGTTGCAATAATCCTTGCTGCTGCATATTTAATTGCAGCCACTCGCGGGGTGAAAAGGGATTAGACATCGATTCTCCAAATTCAACGACAAGCAAATACCAAACCAGAGAAAAAAACATAACAAACTGAAAATAAAGGTATTTATCACACTATTCAACGAGTAGGTTTGTGAAATGTACGCACAAGTCTACTCACTAGGCAGTATCTTCGGATAACATAAGCCATTTATACCTTAACGGCTATCGGTTTACCTGTCCGTTAGTTTCACGACTCGAAATAGAGCCTATCTGGCATAGGCTCTTCATTAAGGATTGATGATGAATATCTACTATCGCCAAGCACAACTCTGCGGCCGCAAAACGGGTAATGGCACTAAGCTGCCATTTTTGATGAATATCTTGTATTCACTTGCTGCTAAAAATGGCGATCACCAGCCCTTTTCAATGGATGACATTAACGCCGTACTGTTTAATCAGCATCAGTCGATTGGTTGCTCTATCGAGGCGCCGCTACCGATAGTGAGTTGGCGCACCGAAGCGATAGAGTATGAGTTATTTAAAGGCGAAGAGCTGGTGTACCTGCCCCAATGTATCATCTTTAGCAATGGCGCCATTGCCTATGTCATTGTCGTCATGGGTGATGAGTATGAGCTGCGTATTTGGCCCGATTACAATAACCGTGATCGAGAAAAACACCACTGGTTTTCCCACCATGCCGTAGTCTATTCCGCAGAACTTGACGTCTTTAAACAAAGCTTCGAAGCACTGCTCAAACATATTAAAAAAGAAAATGACTACGAGAAAAAACACCCAAAATTTGGCAAAGACATCCCACTATCAGATTCATAAACTTGAATAATGAGTATGGATTTAGCGGCAATCGCCATAATTTTGCCACTATTGATCAGCAACTTGCCCGCAACTTTTGTAAAAAAATCTGTTTTAATACCCGCCGTGATACCGAGTTAACTCTGCACAATCTTAGCGGATAAGTCTCGGTCGTATTTCATAGGGAATGAAATTCAATGTTCAGCATTATTTTCTGGGTACTCACCCTACTTAGTTTGGCCTTATTTGGTAGCGCAGCCTATTTAGTGGTGCGAGCACTCCTCAAAAAATTTAATCGAAGTCAAGGAATCGATATGTCAGCACAAGAACCGTGGGCAGTAGCCACCGCAAAGGGAACGGCATTAAAAAACACCACCTTATTAAAAGCCTTAACCATTGGCATACTGTCAATCCTCGCGTTGATCCCGCTGGGGATCATTATGGATATGACTTCTGATCGCCAAGCCCTTTACCACAGCGTTGTCGATGAAATCGGCCGTTCATGGGGTGAGCAGCAAACCCTCTCAGGTCCTGCGCTGGTGATCCCTTACAGCTATTTTGTGTTGCAAGAAGAAGTCAGTAACGACGGTAAAACTCGCCATGAAGTGAAGCGTACCTATCAAGATGAGCTAGTGATCCTACCGAAAAAGCTCACCCTCGACTTAGACCTAAAACATGATTTTCGCACCCGTGGCATTTATCAATCGCTGGTGTATAACGCAGCTCTACAAGGTCAGGCCGACTTCAGCCTTAACCGTTATGATATTCCTAACCTTATCGCCTTCGATAACAAAAATGCCCGGTTAGTCTTTGGGGTGTCATCGAATCAAGCAATTGATAAAGTAGAAAAAATTGAAATCACCGGTGAATCGACATTACTCTCTGGATCACTGATGTCTGGCACGGGGTTAACCACTGGCGGTTTAGAAAAAGGCTTTAATCAAAAGATCCAAGTCAGCGAAGCGAGTGATTTTAGTGTGGATTTTGCCATGACACTACGCGGCTCTCAGTCTATCAGCGCATTGCCACTAGGCGAGCAAACGCTAATCAATATTCGCGCCGACTGGCCGCATCCAAGCTTTAAGGGATTATTACCCGCAGAACGGGACATCAACGCGCAAGGCTTTACTGCAAGTTGGAATATCAGCCACTTAACCCGTAACTATCCACAAGAGTTTATTAAGAGTAATCAATCGACTCTCACTGAAGTGTCGGCCAATGCGATTTTATTCGAACCAGTGACTCACTACGGCAAGATTGATCGCTCGGTAAAATACGGCCTACTGTTTATCGTGCTGACTTTTATCATGTTGTTTATCTTCGAAATCGGACAAAAAACCAGCCTAAGCACGATTCAATATGTGTTAGTCGGCAGCGCCATGGCCTTGTTCTATTTGCTACTACTCTCGCTATCTGAACATCTAGCCTTCTTGCATGCCTATTTAATTGCCGCCTGTATTCCCGTGCTGTCGGTATCGGCTTATGTAGGGAGTGCCACAGCAAGTATTAAGCGCGGTGCATTAGTAGGCATCATGCTGGTGAGTTTATATGCCGTGCTGTACTCGATACTGCAACTGGAAGATTACGCCCTATTGATGGGCTCAGGTTTACTGTTAGTCGTACTGTTGATTTTGATGTTCGTGACTAGGCATCACCCTAAGAACACGGCGCAATAGCGCCCTACCGATCCACCCTTGAAGACCCCCGACAGCACCATCTTTTGCTGTCGGGATTTTTTTATTGGCAAAACCATTGCCGCGTTGTAGCCTATGGCGTTTTATGAAGAGGCTTATATTTTGACCCATAGCGTCTATCTTTTACGCCGTTTAGGTTTAGCTTGGATACTGTTGGCAACCATTCCGGGCTTACTATTACTGACACAGAATCAGCTGTTTCCACTGATCGATCTGCACTCTACCTTAGCCAAAACCTTATATTGGATTACCATGACAGGTACTGCGCCCTATGGCGTCGTAACAGTCTTGTTTGTATTGGCGATCGCCTATCGTCATATGCCTAAACCACTCTTTATAAGTTTATTTTTTGCCATCAGCCTCAGCCAAGTTATCAGTTTAGGCTTAAGCCACACCCTCAAATCCTATTTTAAAGAACCCAGACCTAATCTCGTTTTTCTAGCAGAACAAGCACTGCCTAAGCATGAACCGCTTTCACTCGATGCCTTTTATCAATTGGATAAACAGTCACGTTCAAAGACAATTGCCAATGCACTCGATGGCTTGATCGCTGCAGAACCCGCCTTAAAACTCGACTCACGGATCCATCAGCATTGGGAAGATGAAATCGGCTATTCTTTTCCTTCGGGACATACCATTTTTGCTGTGACGCTAGTGCTTACCGCCAGCTACTATTTGCTACTCGCTGGATTACCTAGCTTAGTCATGGCGTTATGGAGCTGGGGATTTTTGATGGGATTAAGCCGTATGCTGCTTGGCATGCATTGGCCACAGGATGTGCTGTTTTCAACCTTTTTAGCCGCCATCATCAGCGGATGTAGCGTGTTCTTTGTCAGTAAGTTGCGTCCACTCTCGCATGCGTTTGCTAAAGGATCTGAGCGCTAACGCTGTTAATTCAGCGTCTGGATTTGGCTGTCGACTCACATACGACAGCTTCAAACACTATGAAGTTAAATACTTAGGCATTGCTAAGCACTGCCTAAGTATTTTGCCACTAGAGCCTGATAAATTCCATTGGCCTTAATTCTAGCGAGCCCTTGATTGAAAGTATCCCGCGCCACTGAGTTGTGGAACACCATTCGATAGGATGTTGGGGGGAAAATAAAGTGGTAGCTTAATGCTTGCTGGGTATCAACATCATCCTCAACGAACTTATTCAGTTGAGCGAATATATAACGATCGGCAATCACAGTATTAATGCGACCTAAGTACAACATACGGTTCTGGCTTAATTGGCTATCGACTTCACGATAAATAGTCTGTTGCGCTACGGCATTAAACTCAGGGCCAAGTAAGAAGCGAGCATTTTCAAAAGCGGCGACACTGTACTTTTTAAGATCCACAATACGTGTTATTTCAAGGTGTTGTTCGGCCAAACTGATCGCCACATTGGTATATTCAACATAATCATTGGACCAATAACCATCAACGCCATTTGCAGGGTTCATCGTCATTACAGCATCTAATCGATCTTTATTGAAATATAAAACTTGGCGTTTACGAGAGTAGAATTTGAAGTTGACTGGCTGCCCCATTTCCTTAAACGCGGCCTTAATAATCTCGATCTCAAGCCCTGATTCAGCATCTTCGATAATATAAGGCGGTCGATTTAGAGCGCTACCAATGGTTAACGATGCAGAAAATGCATAAGTCGGTAATATGAATAAGCAGATTAGCAACAAACTCAAGCGCATACAGTGTCTCACTCTTATTAGTATCATAACAATAGCGGTAAATAACGGGAGTTCCAAACAGCACGACTCCCAAAATCTCTATCCGTTATCACTGTCACAACCTTAAAATGTCTCATTTGATCAAGATTTTTGGCAAAGTCCGCGAAGACTGGCAAACTAGAGGCTGACTCAGTTAACCCTAAGCTTTCAATGACAGACACTCACCCCTACAAACTCGATCAACTCGATTTAACAATTCTGCGCTTACTGCAAACTCACGGCAGATTATCGAATCTCGAACTGGCCAATAAAGTCGGACTATCGCCATCTCCTTGCTCGCGCCGTGTTAAAGCCTTAGAAGAAGCGGGTTATATTGCCGATTATGCAACGCGTCTGTCGGCGGATAAGTTCAACCTGCATTTGACCGCGTATATCCATGTTCGAATGGAGAAACATACGCCGGCGATTCTCAATCAATTTGAAACCAATGCACTCGCCTACGAAGAAGTCCAAGAATGCGCGCTGATCACGGGCTCTGAGGCCGACTATCAACTTAAAGTGCTAGTACAAGATATGGCGCACTTTCGCACTTTCCTGTTAGATAAACTCACGACCAACGTGCATATCGCAGGGGTGCATTCCAGCTTTGTCCTCAAAAAGGTTAAGGACCACACGGCCATTCCCTTAGGGCACGTCAACATTCAAGCATAAGCCAACACTCAACAGTCACAGCAAACACCGCAAACAAGACAGCGGCACAAGTAACAGTCATAGCACAAAATAGCGGTTAGACATCTGCCATACGGTATTTTTTGACCATAAGATCACAATTCAATGAATTTTTATCATCGCAATGATTCGCCAAATCTCAACCATCAGTCGCACCTGATAGCAATAAAATCTCGCACAAAACAGATAGGCGGCACACAACATTAACTTATAGTCAAAAACCGATAAATTATTGCAAATTAACACCAAATTAACGCACTAAAATTGCGTTGAAATCCTAATTTATCCGCCTAAGATACGCCTTCTTTTTACGGGAGGCACAATGCAATCGGCCAATACAAGTTCGACTAACCACTTCAGCTCACGCTTAGGTTTTATCATGGCGGCAGCCGGTAGCGCCGTTGGTGTAGGTAACATTTGGGGATTCCCCACCCAAGCAGCCACCCATGGCGGCGGAGCCTTTTTGCTGGTTTACCTAGTACTGATTTTCATCCTAGGCATTCCCATGTTAATGGCCGAACTCATGATAGGTCGCCACGGACAGACCAATCCCGCCGATGCCATGGGCAAACTCGGCTTCAACACCCTAACTCGCGGTTTAGGCAAGGCGATAGGTTTGATTTCCATCGTCACCGCGGGATTAATCTATACCTTCTACAGCATTCTTTCTGGCTGGTTTGTCAGCTTTGCCATCGCGCCTATCGCCACAGCCTTTGGCTCGAATGATACCGCCGCTTGGCTAGTGGATTTTTCGCTGTCACGTAATCTGGTGTTTACACTGATCTTCAGCACGCTGGTGTTTCTGGTATTACTGCAAGGCGTGCAAGAAGGCATAGAAAAATGGTCGAAACGCTTAATGCCGTTATTACTGATCATGCTGATCGCGGGCGTGGCGTATATCTTCACCCTAAATGGTGCGAGCGAAGGGATAAGCGCGCTACTAACACCTAACTTTACCAAGGCACTGGCGCCAGATACCTTGATCAGCGCGCTCGGACAAACCTTCTTCTCCCTTACCATAGGCACAGGTGCCATGATGGTGTACGGCAGTTATCTGAACCAAAAAGAGAATATCGCTAAACTGACCGTCTGGGTTGCCTTTACCGACAGCGGCATCGCCTTTCTCGCCGCCTTTTTAATCATCCCAGCCATGTATGTGGCCCAGCACAATGGCGTGCAGATTTTTAACGCCGAGGGTAAATTACTCGATTCGGATGCATTGGTGTTTACTGTCTTACCCGCGTTATTTTCCACCTTAGGCGATACGGCTAACCTCATCATCAGCGTGATTTTCTTTATTCTGCTGATCATCGCGGGTTTAACCTCGGCCATATCCATCGCCGAAGTGCCGACGAGTTATGTGATGCAAAAGTTCGGACTCAGCCGTCAACGCGCCACCTTGATCATCGGCCTATTACTGACCTCATTATCCCTATTGCTGGCGGTATTTTTTGAGACACTATTTAGTTTCACCATAATGCTGACCACCCAAATCGCCCAGCCGCTGGTCGCCCTCGGTATTGCGGTTTACTTAGGTTGGATTTGGCGCCAAACCCAGTTGCTCAAAGCCATTCGTGGGCAAGAAGGCGTGGATAGCACAGGACTTTTTTGGCGCATTTGGCCAAGGTATGTGAAGTATGTTTGCCCTGTGCTGATTATCGCCATAGCCATCAGGCAATTTTTGTAACCCTTTGAAAAAATAAAAAATCCCCGCTAAGTGCGGGGATTTTTTATTTAGCAATTGATGCACTAATTAACTACTTTAAAATAATCAGCAAAGTCTTGCTGCCGCCAATAGTGAATGCGATGACAGCCGGATTTTTTCAATCTATCGATGACGTTGAACTGTTAGGGTAAGGCTGGATTGAAACGAAAGGGGATGTAAACAGCAGCCTTAAGAGATTAAGGCTGCTTTAAACACTGAGCTGATTACTGTTCGATACCCACAATTAACCAAGGTGAATTGGCTTGTGTTACGTTACGCTCTAAATGCCAGATTTCCTTAATGTCCTCTTCTACGCCTTCAACAGTATCGCGATAGCGGCCGCTAAATTTAACACTCACTTCCGCAAGATTTGCATTGTGTGTGGCGCGGACAAGTTCTGCATCCAAAAACATCACTTCTGTGTGCTGATCGCCAACTAACTCGCGACGTTGGTTGCTGAGTTCATTGTAAAGATCAATAGAAACATACTCTTGGATTTTGCTTAAGTCGTTTTCATTCCACGCCAATTGCAGGGTTTTGTAGTGACTGCGAGCGCCTTCCAAAAAGCCGGGTAAATCAAAACCCGCGGGTAAATTAAAGGGCACATCACTTGTCGCCTGGCCAAAACCATTGGTGCCGCTGTTTGCATTGGTAGCAAAACCTGTTTGTTCAGTCTGTTGGCGCTGTAGATTAGGACTTGGCTGACTCGCCCCTGCATAGGCCGGTCTTGGCTGCGCACCCGCTTTTGAGGCCATCACAGTACGGACGATTTTGAATAGCACGAATGCCAGCAAACCGATAATCAAAATATCCATGATTTGAATATTTTCAAAACCACCGCCCATAAACAGCGCAGCCAATAAGCCACCTGCTAATAAACCGCCTAACATGCCGCCCATCATACCTTTTTTGCCCGGTGCTCCCGCTGGCGCCGTAGTCGGTGTGTTGGTCGCCGCTGGTTGAGCCGGAGCCGTTTGATGGCTTTTGCCGATAGACTTACTACCGCCGAATTTTTTCGCTTCAACGACAGGGCTAGTAACTAAGCTAACCGCAAAAATCATCGCCAGCATAATAAATAACTTTTTCATTTATAGGATCTTGTTCGTGTAATCTGAGGTGCAGCCATAATAGCGGGATGACATTATATGTCAATTAGCAAAAAGCGATGGCTGATTGTCCTGTGCATATTTAGTGAGTTGCGATTAGTACTGTCATTCCAGTGACGCGCCAACTTTGGTTTAAAAATAAGTCATCCCTGCGAGCTCGACGGCGTCATCTGCTGCATACGGAAGTGCGAATGCCGCGATCACAGGACGTGAAAGAGCGTCCATGCCGCCAACAGTCACTTACATGCCAGTGCTTAATCCCATAAACTGCCGTACATTCTGATAGCCTGAACTACCCAAACCGAAGTCCAGACAGAGGTAACCATCTCAGCAGTCATATCTTTTAAATCAAAATTTAGAATAATCGCTATGAAGAAAAGATGCGTTTGTCATATCTTTTTTCAAAAAAGAGATTATTTTCCTATTTTTATAGATAAACCTGTACGGTTAATTAGTCAAATCTTAAAATAAATGCCATTGAAAGTGGTGCATCGTTTATTAATTTTGCAGAAGAGTTTTCTATTCCCTCAGACTCATTGTCATCAGTAATTGACACAAAACACACTGTCGAATTTAACTCAACAGGCAGTTCTCTTTTTATTCTGACTAGTACATTTGATAATGTCTGAATTAGTTCATGTTTAAACTTTTCAAAGTTTATTTCTCGAGATGAGTCCTCTCGAAGCATCTTGCTTATTTTGGAGAAGGCTCCCGCATTATACCCATCATAAAACCACTCAGATACTGCCCATCTATAGTAATTTTCACACTCTATGCTCTGATCTTCTTCAGCAGCGAGAATGCTTTTAAGCTTACCCTCAGAGCTAGCACTTAATGATGCTGACATGGCACTACTGTCAGTGTAAAGAGATACCGCATAGAATGCCTCATCTTTATTTTCTAACAATAACATCTTGATTGTATCGTATGTAATTTCAAAGCATTTTTCTTCTAACTCAATCCAGTCCATTATTCACTCCTTGTACTTAGCTTCAATATTTTCATTTTATGATGCACTCAGCTCCATGCAGAATACTGATAATTATCATTTATCTCCTTAAAACTCACCCCTGTTAAACCAAGAGCTTCGTACTCATTTTTAAACTGAATAGAACATACAGAAGCCGCTATCTCGTTACAAAAGAATAAATGTTCACAAATATTATTCTTTATTTTAAATTTATCTATAGACTCATAATATGTCTTCTTTAACCCACGTTCCTCTTGCGTGTTCAATTTTCCAGAATCTAAGTCAATCGAGATAGTATAAATGGACTCATCCTTATCTAAGATAGACAAATAACTTAGTGGAAAAAATAAAAAGTACTTTTTCTGCGGACGAACTCCTCGATGCAAGTTAATATCGACAGGAATACGAATACACTTAACCTTTAATTTTTCACACAAATATAACATTTCATTAGAAACTAAATTTTCATCAACCAAATAATCACCATTCAGTTGATATGTTTTTGCTTTAAGAGAATAAGCATTTAAAAAATCAACCTCACATGGTGGTGAGTCATAAAACTCATAGTCAGGTAGCTCAGGAGTCCAATGTTTATCCATAAAATACGGTATTCCCTTACCATCAGGATCTGATTGCACAATAAAAAATGGCTGTAGATTTGTACTCAAAATCACTACCCTGTAATAGGTTAAAAGTTTAATGTCCCTAAGAAAGCATTAGCGCATACTTAAATTTATTGTAAACATCGTTTTACTCTGTTGCCAGCAATAATATTCCCTCGCAAGTCAAAAAAGCTTAACGAACCACCATTATTTAATTCTTGGTATTAAATTCTCGGAATGCATCATTGTAAATAACAGACTATCAGGTATACCAAGGGTTTAACGGGATTAAGCACTGTCGTGGAAGTGACCATTGGCGGCATGGTCGCTCATTCACATCCATGTGTTCGCGACATTCTAGTCTTGTTATAAATCTAGCAGATGCCGCCGTCGAGCCTATTGGGATGACTTATTTTTAAACCAAAGTAGGTGTGTCACAGGAATGACAGTGCTAAATCAATATTACCTGCTGCCAAAAGCGACTTTATTAATAAAATTAAAAAATCCCCGCATTTCGGGGATTTTCGTTTAATCAAAACCACTAAAACTAACTAAGTTACAAACACTTTCCATCCGATGAATCATCGGAAGAAAGTGCTCGACTGATGCCGCCGAAGATGACATTCAAGAAGCCGATACCGACATCTTTTTGTCGCTCATCTGCGCTGCCCGTATCGTGGCCGCTCGCGTCGCGCATGCTTTGATTATTATTGGTTCCGCGCACAAAATCGCAGGAGACATTGCTCGTATTATTCACCGAGCAGGCACTGAGCAAAGCGATCATTAGCCCGCAAAAGGCAAAACGTAATCTTGGCATATTAGTTCAACACCTCTTCTAATGCCTTGAGGCATAAAGAGACATTTTCTCGACGGGCACCAAAGCCCATTAGACCGATGCGCCATGCTTTGCCCGCAAGGGCGCCAAGGCCGGCGCCGATTTCGAGGTTATAATCCTTCAGCAAACGAGTCCGCACCGCAGCATCATCGACGCCAGCGGGGATGTAAACTGCGTTAAGTTGTGGCAGACGCGAATCTTCGGCAACCACAAAATTTAGCCCTAACTTTTCCAGCCCAGCACGCAGCACTAAGTGCATGTCATGATGGCGTTGCCACGCATTTTCTAAACCTTCAGCCGCCAACATACGCAGGGATTCATGCAGTGCATAAAGTGCATTAACGGGCGCAGTGTGATGGTAACTACGTTTGCCGCCCGCGCTGGTCCAATAGGCCATCACTAAGCTTTGATCGAGGAACCAACTTTGCACTGGGGTCTTGCGATTCTTGAGTTTTTCGACGGCTGCAGGCGAGAAAGACACGGGCGATAAACCCGGTACACAGGAAAGGCACTTTTGACTGCCAGAATAAATGGCATCTATGCCCCATTCATCGACCCTTAACTCGACACCGCCAAGGGAAGTCACGGCATCGACTATGCTCAAACAACCATAGGTTTTAGCTAATGCGCACAGGGTTTTGGCATCGGACAGCGCGCCAGTTGAGGTTTCGGCGTGCACAAAGGCTAAAAATTTGGCATCGGGATTGGCTTTCAGCGCCGCTTCAACCGCAGCAGGGTCAACAGGTGTGCCCCACTCATTGTCCACCAGCACGGCAATGGCGCCCATACGCTCGACGTTTTGGCGCATACGCTCACCAAACACACCGTTACGACAGACAATCACCTTCTCACCCGGCTCGACTAAGTTAACGAAACAGGTTTCCATGCCCGCACTGCCCGGCGCAGACACCGCCATGGTCATTTCGTTTTTAGTTTGGAAGGCGTATTGGATCAGGCTCTTAAGCTCATCCATCATGCCCACAAACAGCGGATCTAAGTGGCCAACCGTAGGTCTGGACTGCGCCGCAAGCACTTCGGGATAAACATCCGACGGGCCAGGGCCCATTAAAATACGGCGAGGAGGATTAAAAGCGGTAAAACGCGGTGCTGGTAACATCATGTCTCCTTAATGCGTGTAGGTGTAGGTCGAAGTCTAGTTATTATTCGTTAGCCAATCGTCAGCGGATTAAGTCAGCGACTTAACTGTGGCACGCTAATCGGCGGCTAGAGTATTAAGTCTACAAAACTACCACAAAAAGGAGCGCCTGTGCGCTCCTCCTTTAGCCTTAGTTATGACTAACATAACTATCACGCGCATGGTGCGCTAAGGTTGTAACGCCTTGTTGCCGTTACCCGCATTTAAAAACAGCTGATAGGCAGGACTTTGAGTTTCCTCTTGATAGACAAAACCCAACTCAGTTAAAAACTGTTGGAACGGCAAAGCATCACTCGCGGGTACTTCAAACCCCGCCAGCACTCGGCCAAAGGCCGCGCCGTGGTTGCGATAATGGAACAAGCTAATGTTCCATTTACTCTGCAAGGTCGTTAAAAACTTCAGCAGCGCGCCGGGATGTTCGGGGAACTCGAAGCTGAATAAACGCTCCTCTAAAGGCTCAGGTGGATGACCGCCAACCATATAACGCACATGCAATTTCGCGGTTTCATCACCGGATAAATCCTGCACTTCAAAACCATTGGCCTCTAAGGTGGCAATGATTTGTTCTAGCTCACCTTGGCCTCGGCTTAAGCGAATGCCAGCAAACACCACGGCAAGATCACGACTACTGAAACGATAGTTAAACTCTGTCATCACCCGCTTATCGAGCAACTCACAGAATGTTAAGAAACTTCCCGGACGCTCAGGGACTTTCACCGCCAGTACCGCTTCTTTTTGCTCGCCAAGCTCACAACGTTCAGACACATAACGCAGACTGTGAAAATTCACATTCGCGCCACTTAAAATCGCTGCGACCTTTTCACCATTGCCGCAATCACCATTGGCATTAGTGCTGACATATTTTTTAAGCCCAGCTAAGGACAAGGCCCCTGCGGGTTCGGCGATCGCACGGGTGTCTTCGAAGATATCTTTCACCGCAGCGCAGATTTCATCTGAGGTGACAGTCACTACTTCATCGACATAAAGTTTCGCGACTCTAAACGGCTCAGTGCCTATACGTTTAACCGCCACGCCATCGGCAAATAAACCGACTTGCGCCAGTGTCACAGGTTCGCCCGCTTCCATCGCTGCCTTTAAACAGGCGGCGTCTTCTGGCTCGACGCCGACAATTTTCACCTGCGGCATTACCGCCTTGTAATAGGCTGCGATACCCGCGATTAAACCGCCGCCGCCCACGGGTACAAATACCACTTCGAGATCGCGCTGCTGCTGCAACATCTCTTGGGCGATAGTGCCTTGGCCTGCGATCACAGCTTCATCATCGAAGGGCGCGATATAGACTCGGCCCTCTTCTTTGGCCATCGCCATCGCAAAGCCATTGGCTTGATCGAAGGCTTGGCCATGCAATACCACGTTGCCACCTAAACGGCGCACCGCATCAACTTTGATATCGGGCGTCGTCTCGGGCATCACAATCACAGCATCCACACCGCGACTCGCCGCCGACATGGCTACACCCTGAGCATGATTGCCTGCCGAAGCACACACCACGCCGCGCTGGCATTCTTCTTTCGTCAGTTGGGCGATACGGTTATAGGCACCGCGTAACTTGAAGGAATGCACTGGCTGCATATCTTCGCGCTTCAAAAATACCTGACAACCTAAACGCGCCGATAACTTATTCATGCTGGAAAGCGGCGTCACTTTCGCTATGTCATACACAGATGACAACAGGATTTTTTGCAGATAGCTTTGTGCCAACTGAAAATGAGTTAAATCCGCCTGAGTTTGCGATGCAAGTGGCAACATAGATGCAGTAAACATAATTAGTCCTCCAGTTTACTGCGATCGCGCACCGCGCCCTTGTCGGCACTGGTGGCTAGCATGGCGTAGGCCTTAAGTGCGAGTGACACATAACGTTGGCGACCAATTGGTTTCCACGCCATTGGGCCAAGACTGTGCATTTTTTCACGGCGAGCATTGAGTTCAGCATCGCTTACCGCCAGCTTGATGCTGCGCTTGGGTATATCAATTTCGATGCGATCGCCATTTTCAATCAAGGCGATAGTGCCGCCAGCGGCAGCTTCGGGTGAGACGTGGCCGATAGATAAACCAGAAGTACCACCGGAGAAACGACCGTCGGTGATCAGCGCGCAGGCCTTACCTAAACCGCGTGATTTTAAGTAACTGGTTGGATACAACATTTCTTGCATACCCGGGCCACCTTTCGGGCCTTCGTAACGGATAACCACCACATCACCCGCCACCACTTCGCCGCCTAAAATACCCGCCACTGCGTCATCTTGGCTTTCATAGACGCGAGCAGAGCCGATGAAGGTCAGATTAGATTCATCTACGCCCGCCGTTTTAACGATACAGCCGTTCTCGGCCACATTACCCGACAATACGGCAAGGCCACCTTCTTGGCTGAAGGCAAATTCACGGCTACGGATACAACCTTCTTGTCTGTCATTATCCAGTGATGGCCAACGGCAATCTTGGCTAAAGGCTTTAGTGGTCGGAATCCCCGCAGGTCCCGCCATAAAGAAATGTTTTACTTTTTCATCTTGCGTCTGCATCACATCGTATTTCGCCAATACAGACTTCAAATTGCCACCTTCATCGGCCGCCACATGGAACACATCGGTATGCAGTAATCCGGCTCTGTCTAGCTCACCTAAAATCCCCATCACGCCGCCCGCACGGTGCACGTCTTCCATATGATATTTAGGCGTCGATGGCGCAACCTTACAAAGGTGCGGCACCAAGCGCGACATGCGGTCGATATCCGCCATGGTAAAATCAACATCAGCTTCCTGCGCGGCGGCCAATAAATGCAATACGGTATTAGATGAACCGCCCATGGCGATATCTAAGGTCATGGCATTTTCGAAGGCTTTAAAGTTGGCGATATTGCGTGGTAATGCCGATTCATCATCTTGATGATAATAACGTTTTGCCAGCGCCATCACGCGGCGCCCCGCTTCCAAAAACAGCTCGCGGCGATCCGCGTGGGTTGCCAGCATAGAACCGTTACCCGGCAGCGATAACCCTAGTGCTTCGGTTAAACAGTTCATTGAGTTGGCGGTAAACATGCCAGAGCAAGAGCCACAGGTTGGGCATGCGCTACGCTCGATTTTGGCACTGTCTTCATCGCTTACGTTCGAGTCGGCGCCCGCCACCATAGCATCGACTAAGTCGAGTTTGATGAGCTTATCTGACAGCTTAGTTTTACCCGCTTCCATCGGTCCGCCGGACACAAACACGACGGGAATATTGAGGCGCAGCGCCGCCATCAACATGCCAGGGGTGATCTTGTCGCAGTTGGAGATACACACTAAAGCATCGGCGCAGTGGGCATTAACCATGTATTCCACACTGTCGGCGATAAGCTCGCGCGATGGCAGACTGTAAAGCATGCCGCCGTGGCCCATGGCGATACCGTCATCGACGGCGATGGTGTTGAATTCTTTGGCGATACCGCCCGCTTCTTCGATAGCGCTCGCCACCAATGAGCCCATGTCTTTTAAGTGCACATGACCCGGTACAAACTGAGTAAAGGAGTTAGCAATGGCGATAATTGGCTTACCAAAATCATTGTCTTTCACCCCTGTGGCGCGCCATAGCGCACGGGCACCCGCCATATTGCGGCCTTCGGTACTGGTAGCTGAACGTAACTTTGGCATTGACTGTATCCTTTATCTCAAATCGAAAATGGTATTCTTAATTCACATGGCGAATGCTTAAGCATTTGCCGTTTGTTGCAAGCTCAGCGGTAACAATACCTTACACTGGGTCACATCAATCAGTTTATTCAACTGATTACTTAACAGTTCGATGGCACGTTCGCTATCGACCTCCATATCCAGCGACAGGCTAGCGTCGTCATTCATACGCATCTGCATTTGGGTAATCGTAAAACCACGATGGCGAGTCACGCGCAAAACACGCTCAAGCACTTCGGGGCGTTGTTGAACCGTTAATTCCAGAGAGTGGATCATGTTTGTTTCTCCATTTCGTCCATCATATCGCTGTTTGATGCGCCGGGGGGCACCAGTGGCCAAACGTTAAAAGCATCGTCGATTGCAACGTGTAACAAATACGGGCCCTTAGCCGCTAACATTTCGGTTAAGGCTTCTTCCACTTCGTCGGAAGAAAAAATCGTCCGGCCGGGAATATCAAAGGCGGAGGCCAATAAGACAAAATCAGGGTTATCGGATAAATCCGTTTCACTGTAGCGCTCTTCAAAAAATAGCTGTTGCCACTGCTTCACCATGCCAAGCTTTTGGTTATCAACCAGCACAATTTTCACTGGCAGCTTACGGCGTTTGATGGTGGTCAGCTCCTGCACATTCATCATAAAAGAACCATCACCAGAGACAGTCACCACAGTCGCATCGGGACGCGCCACTTGCGCACCAATGGCGGCGGGTAAGCCAAAGCCCATAGTGCCTAAGCCCGCGCTGGACAGGTGATCCTCTGGACGGCGGAACCACATATGCTGGGCCACCCACATTTGGTGCTGGCCCACATCGCAACAAACAACATTGTCTTCGGGTAATTTATTGGCTAAACGGCGCAGCAGCGCAGGCGCATAGATCAAACTGCCGGGGTGTTGATAATCCCATTGATGCTTACGGGATAAATGCTCCACCTCAGCCTGCCAAGGCGTGATGTTCATCGACATGGCTAAGGCGGGGAGGATTTGACGTAAGTCACCGGCGATCGCCACCTCTGGCATACGTAACTTGCCCAGCTCAGCGGCGTCTATGTCTAAATGGATCACTTTGGCCTTGTCAGCAAAGCTCGCTAAACGGCCGGTGACTCTGTCATCGAAACGGGCACCCACCACGATCAGCAAATCACAATCCTGTACCGCTAAGTTAGCCGCTTTGCCACCATGCATGCCTAACATGCCTAAGTAACCGGGCGTGCCGTGGGCAATACTGCCAAGCCCTTTCAAGGTCGCGACCGAAGGTATGCCCGTCACATTGATAAACTCACGCAGTTGATCGACCGCGCCCGCCATGCCCACACCACCGCCGACATACAACATAGGCTGTTTAGCCTCAGCCAACAGCGCACGGGCGGCCTCGATATCACTCATCTCGGCTTGGGGTTCGTTGGTGACGGCCAGCAAAGGTGTACGGTATTCGAGGTGAGCGAGTTGGATATCCTTCGGGATATCGACCAACACAGGGCCAGGGCGGCCGGATGCGGCGATTTCGAAGGCTTGATATAAGGTTGGGATAAGATCGTTGATGTTTGTCACCATAAAACTGTGCTTAGTGCAGCTCAGTGACATGCCCAGCACATCGATTTCTTGAAACGCATCTGTGCCGATAACGGCGGTGGAGACTTGACCCGTAATGGCCACGATAGGCACTGAATCTAACAACGCATCGGCAAGTGAGGTGATAAGGTTAGTCGCGCCTGGGCCTGAGGTCGCAAAACACACGCCGGTTTTACCGCTGGCTCTTGCGTATCCTACGGCGGCAAAGGCGGCGCCTTGTTCGTGACGGCTTAAGAGATGTTCAACAGGGCTTCCATAGAGGGCATCGTATATTGGCATAATGGCACCACCTGGGTAGCCAAACACTGTGGTGACTCCATGTGCTGCTAACACTTTGATTACCGCGTCTGCACCTCTGATCATCTGCCCTGGTTCCATATTCTCTCTCGCTACATTAGTCCTGAATTGCCGAAAATCGACGCTATTTTTTACTCTTTCGAAACTTAGAATCTTGCTCTAGGCCCTGAAACGAAGAACCCCCCGGTCCTTTAGGAGCGGGGGGTTCTTTCGAAACTTTTAACCTTTTAGGTCTATCAGTTCGCCATACGCCGCCCCCGCTGTGATTTAATAATCACGACGGTAATAATCACGAGAATGAGCTTGGCAGCTTGGTTAAACATCAATATGGATTCCTAATCGGTGTTTCTAAAATTTGGGTATTGAATGAAAGTTAGTATCGCTTTGGGCTTTGCCCTAGCGCGAGCTATTAGCTTTACCATAAAGCAACGGCCAAACACAATAAAAAATATCTTTTGTCAAAAAAAATTCAGCTTCCCTGCCGAGACAATGCAAAACAACAAAGTAAAACGTTAACTGTTGAGCCTCAGTCGGCGCAATTCACCTACTGAACGATAGACTCACTAACTGTGTCGTTTTTGCCCGCTCGACAACCCACTGAACAGGAAAAAATTTGTTTCTCACTAACTGATTTATCACTAAGCAAGCTCAAGATGCGCGTTTCACTATCTTGAGCTTGCTTGGGAACTGAGTTGAGACCCAAGTCCTTTGAGTCTCAGCCCTCTCCCCCAATGCAGGGCTTAACTAACTATCACTTAAGCCTCAACAATGCTCTTCATATCAGTCATGTAACCGCGAAGCTCAGCGCCAACATATTCCACTGCCGTTTCACGAATAGCTTCGTTAACAGCGATGAGCGTTAGGTTGTCGACACCGGTTGCGCTGTCTTTCAGGCCAGCACCTAAATACTCAGATGACATGGCATTAACGTAGTCGCGCAGCATAGGTACGGCGGCGTGATTGAACAGGTAGCAACCGTATTCGGCCGTGTCTGAAATCACCACGTTCATCTCATACAAACGCTTACGGGCAATCGTATTAGCGATAAGTGGGGTTTCGTGCAGTGACTCGTAATAAGCCGACTCTTCCACGATACCCGCAGACACCATAGTGTCGAACGCCAGTTCCACACCCGCTTTGATCATAGCGACAAGGAAAATACCTTTGTCGAAATAAGTCTGTTCGTCGATATGCTCGCTCGATACGGGTGCATTTTCGAAACCTGTTTCGCCAGTTTCCGCTCTCCAACGCAGTAAGTTCGCATCATCGTTCGCCCAGTCTTCCATCATAGTGCGAGAGAATTCGCCGCTGATGATGTCATCCATGTGCTTTTCAAATAATGGCTGGAGGATTTCTTTTAAATCTTCTGCAATTTCAAATGCTTTAATCTTGGCTGGATTAGACAAACGGTCCATCATGTTAGTGATGCCGCCGTGTTTCAGCGCTTCAGTGACCGTTTCCCAACCTTGCTGGATAAGCTTGGCCGCGTAGCCTGGCTCAACGCCATCGGCGATCATTTTCTCGTAACCTAAGATGGCCCCCGTCTGCAACATACCGCACAGAATGGTCTGCTCGCCCATCAGATCTGACTTCACTTCGGCGATAAAAGACGACAGTAGAACACCGGCTCTGTCGCCACCCGTTGCGCTAGCGTAGGCTTTAGCAATCTCTAAGCCGTCACCGTCTGGATCGTTTTCTGGGTGAACCGCAATAAGGGTTGGCACACCAAAACCACGTTTGTATTCTTCACGCACTTCAGTGCCTGGGCACTTAGGGGCAACCATCACCACAGTGATATCGGGACGAACTTGCATGCCCTCTTCAACGATGTTGAAGCCGTGTGAGTAAGACAAGGTAGAGCCTTGCTTCATCAGTGGCATAACCGCGTTAACCACGTTTGAATGCTGTTTGTCCGGCGTCAGATTAAGGACCAGATCCGCCGCGGGGATTAATTCTTCAAAGGTACCGACACGGAAACCGTTATCGGTTGCTTTTTGCCATGAGGCACGTTTCTGTTCAATCGCTTCAGGACGCAGGGCAAAAGAGATATTCAGACCCGAATCACGCATGTTCAAGCCTTGGTTAAGACCTTGAGCACCACAACCTAAAATAACAATATTCCAATCTTTGATGTAGTTACAGCCGTCGCTAAACTCAGAACGATCCATGAAACGACATTGGCCAAGCTGTGCTAATTGTTGACGTAAATTCAGAGAGTTAAAATAGTTAGCCATCTGATATACCACCTATAAGTCAGAAATTTTGGACGCAACCAAACTAACATAATGTTACGACTTGGTTGTGATTGAAATCACTATAACCCATGCTTATCATTGCTTAAAATGATATATTCGGAACTTCATATTGCATTATACGCAACGTGAGCCGCAATAACGCTCAGTAACACTGGCAGCAACATCGGCGGCAATATGCAGCACTCAAGCTCAGGCTAAACAGGATAAGTTATGGATATTCGTACCCTCAAATTGTACCTGCACTTATGTGACAGTTTGCACTTCGCCAAGACGGCGGAGCAGATGCATGTGAGCCCATCAACCTTAAGCCGAGCCCTGCAAAGATTAGAAGAGGAAGTAAACGCTAAGTTGTTAGAGCGGGATAATCGCAGCGTGACCTTAACCCACGCGGGACACGAATTTAAGCGATTCGCCGAGCAGACCTTGAACCATTGGAGCACACTCAAGCACAGTATCGATCTCAAGCAGGACGTACTGCGCGGTCGGCTGAATCTGTATTGCTCGGTCACTGCCGCCTACAGTCATTTACCGGGTTTATTGGATTTATTCCGCCAAGAGCATCCCTTCGTCGAAATCGCCTTAACCACGGGAGATGCAGCGAACGCGCTAGCAGAAGTGCAGCAGAATCGCGCCGATATCGCCATCGCTGCCCTGCCCGATCCTTTCCCCAGCAGCTTACATTTTGCCAAAATCGACGATGTGCCACTGTCGATTATCGCACCGACGATCCGCTGTGCAGTACAGCAACAAGTGAGTCAAACGCCCATCGATTGGTCGAGCGTACCCTTTATCATCCCAGATCACGGCCCAGGACGGCGCCGCGCCGATAACTGGTTCAAACAAATGGGCATCAGCCCAAATATTTACGCCCAAGTCTCGGGCCAAGAAGCAATCGCCTCTATGGTAGCGTTAGGTTGTGGCGTGAGCATGAGCCCCGAAGTGGTGATCAATAATAGCCCAGTGCGGGATCGCATTCAGCTGCTCTCGTCGCCAGTTGCGATTCCACCGTTCGAGTTAGGTTGCTGCTGCAAAGTGAAACGACTTGATGATCCCATCGTTAATGCGTTTTTGGATGTGATTTAAACGGGGAAAGTAATACAAAATAAAAGTGCGAGTGAGAGTTTCAACGAGATAGAAACCGAAACGGCTCTCAAAAAGCTAAAAACTTAGCTAAAGAGAACCGCTTCACTATCGAACAGTTGCTATCAAACTGGTGCTAACTATTGCCACAGGATTTCTATCGCAAGGCAATCAACACAAGATGACAGGATTACACATCCGGCGAGTTGAGCTTATCAATAGGATCGATACGAGTCACCAATAGCTGATCGACCTTGTACGAATCGATATCGACCACCTCAAATTTATAGCCTGCATAGTTCACGAAATCCGTACGCTTAGGGATTTTACGCAGCATATACATCATAAAACCAGCAATGGTTTCGTAGTTCTGATTATGCGGAAACTCCTCAATACCAAAGGCGCGCATTACGTCGGTAATAGGCGTCACACCGTCGACTAACCAAGAGTTGCTATCACGGGCGATGATCTGCTCTTCGCTCTCGTGCAATGACCAAGCCCCCATTACGGCGCGCTGTAGATCGTTAGTCGTGACAATCCCCACCACTAAGGCGTATTCGTTCATGACCACGGCAAAATCGGCGCGACTATTTTTAAAGTATTCCATCGCTTCTGACAGGCTCAGCGTATCGGGAATGATCAGCGAAGTATGGATTAAGTTACTGCCTTTTAAGATGATATTCTCACCGTTGATCACACGGATCAGCAATTCTTTCGCATCCACGAAGCCTTTGATCATATCCAACTGACCATCGCAGACGAGGAACTTAGTATGGGGATCTTCAGAAATTTTACGCTTGATATCTTCTTCACTGTCTTGCAGTAAAAAGTACACTAAGCTTTCACGGGCCGTCATGGCCGAAGTCACAGAAACAGTTTGCATTTCAAACACATTTTCCATCATCTGTTGCTCACCGCGATCTAGCACCCCAGCTTCGGCACCCGCATTCATGACGGCATAAATGTCGTCGGAGGTGATGGCATCGTTACGCACGGTTGGGATCTGCAGCAGTTTAAAGATACCACTCGCCATGCCATTGAAAAACCACACTAATGGGCGTAACAGCACAATACAGAAAGACATAGGCCCGACAACAGCTAAAGCGACAGGCTCAGGCATCGCCATGGCAATGCGTTTTGGCATTAAATCGGCGACTAAAATAAAGGCGCTGGTTACCGTTATGAAGGATAAAACAAAGCTCAATTGGCTCAGCCAAGGCTCGGCAACTAAAGGGGAAAGCAACTGATAGAAGTAAGGCCGAAATGCCGACTCACCCACAATACCGCCCATGATGGCAACGGCATTAAGACCAATTTGTACTACCGTAAAAAAGCTACCGGGAACGGCTTGTAACTGCAGCACTTTTTCTGCTCGTGCATCGCCCTCATCGGCTAACTGACGTAAACGAATTTTACGTGAAGCGGCAAGTGCAATTTCTGACATAGAGAAAAAACAACTCGCGCCGATTAGACACAATATAATCATCACGTTATCAAAGAGACTCATGTAACACCTTTCATTTAACACTGGACTAACTAGGACCAACCCGCGCCTTATTGCTCGCGAGTCAGTTGAATTCATTGTATTTGAGCAAAGTTTGCTTTGTCTGGTCGCTGCCCAACAAAATTGTATTGACCACTTTCCCCCCAAAGATGAATGAGTGCTTAGATGACAATCCTTAGGGTGCGCTCAGTATATCTGCAAATTCACGAGTTATGCGTGACTCCGCTCTCGCAGCCCACGCATAGCGCTAATGCACTTGCATCATTTAAGTAATGTTTTATGTCGAAGCGACTGAATATACAGCATTTAATTATTTTACTCGACTCGATGGCATTAGACATCCGAGCGCGGTGGCTTTGATATTGAGCTGCTAGAACGTACATTTAAGCCAATAGAATTGACTATGCAGTCGTGGCTTTGCTTAGTTGCGTTACGTAAAATACGTCCAGAATGGCAGCATGGATGTCACTCAGAGTGCATCGCTAAATCGACAATAGGCTGCAGATTATATCTCATCTGCAGCCTAATATTACCTCACCTTGAGTAATTTTTATCTTAGCGACTTATCTACAGCTGTGTTTCACATAAATGTTATCAATTAGTTAGCATGATTGAGGACGTCTGTGGCATGGTGATGCTAACCGAATATGTCTCCAATTTTGCAGCATAGCGCCTAGACTCTTGAAACTCAGTAGCCAATCCAGCAACGCGTTGGGATATCTTGGTGAAAGAGTAACGTTACCTTCAACCGGCTCCCATTAAATCACTTCAACCTCAACTCTATTGCGACCTTTATCCTTAGCGCGATAGAGGCAAACATCGGCGCGGCGTAATACGTCGGCCATCTTAAACCCCGAGATCTTATCTAATGGCAAAAACACGCTGCCAATACTGATCGTCACCACAGCCAACGGAGATACTTGATGGGGAATATTGAGTTGCTCAACGAGATAACACAGTTGCGTAGCAATAGCCGTTAACTGTGCTGGCGTGACCTGCTCGACGACCAAAGCAAACTCTTCACCACCAATGCGAGCCAATAGAGCATTGTGCGGCAGGATATCGCACTGTGCTAAGGCATCTGCCACCCGTTTAAGCACAGTATCGCCTTCAAGATGACCATAAGTGTCGTTGTAGGATTTGAAATAATCGATATCTAACATTAACAATCCCGCTGGAGTGTTAGCTTGTAGCACAGTAGCTAATCTTTCGGTAAAGGGTCGTCTATTAGCTAAGCCAGTTAACTCATCGGTTTCAGCCATCACCTTTAATTGGCTATTCGCGGCAACCAGCGCTTGTTGTAGCACTATCATCTGACGCTCTTTCTGTTCGCGTAGCAGTAACTCGTTCAATGCGGAGGCGAATTGGGTCAGCATATTCTTTTTTTGGGCGTTCCAATTTAATGGCCGCGACACAGTCGACAGCGAGAGCAATCCCAATAACTCCCCAGCATTTTTAATCGCAAAGGCGGCAATCGAACATATCCCCACGGATTTCATTACCTCATATTCCTGTGGTGAAAAAGCCTTTAACGCCTCAAGATCCTCAATCACTAAGGTCGATTCCGTCTCGAATTTTTTAGCCAGTTGAGCAATATTATCTACCGAAATCACTTGGACCTTATTTGCGTGTAAGTCACTGGTCCAAAAGCTGCGGTAATAGGCATGCTGCTGATTGAATTCGAGAAGACTCACCCTTTCAACATCAAATAACTGACCTATTTTGTGGCATACTTCAGTTAAGGTTTTATCCACATTGCAGGTATCTATGCTCAAAAATTGCAACGAAATCTCTGCCAACAATTGATTCGACTGCGACTGCCAATCTAATTCTTTAGTTCGTTCTTTGACTAAGTCAGACAATAAATGCTGCTGTTGTTGCAGTGCACGTTGCTGACGTTTATTGATGGCTAAATCATTACGTATCCTTTGATACATACCCTTAAGTGACAATGCCACATGGGCTATTTCATCGGGTCTTGCGGTTACCGTCTCGGGCACAGATAACTTTTTTAACGAGTTAAGATTGATTTTATTAGTGAAATCTTCCAATGCCGACAATCTATCTGTCACCATGAGTCGCACTAAGGTCAAAATCAAATAAATCATCAATAGGGTCTTTAACCCATTACCGAGCACGATAAAAATCAACTGCCGCCACAGCTCGTAGTAAAGCCGATTGGTATCTAACCCTACGGTCAAAGTCGCTATCGACTGCTCTTGATAGGTCACAGGATAGTGAAATAGAGTTTGCGACTCATCATCGGTTAACAAAGGTTTACCCAGATGCATAGTGACGCCATCGATACTGTCTAAATGTACACTCGACACTAATGGCATCATCCCCAGTCCAGAGAGCAAATCCGATAACAAGCTACGGTCGACGTCCCACAGTGACTTAGCCACGCTTGGCAAAATAGATTCTGAATACTCGCGGATATCCGAAGTCGCATTATCGATACTATCCTGATAGTTCCAAATCAACTGTACCAGCATAGTTAACACAGCAAAAAACGAGCTCACCCCAATAATAATCAGCGTCATCTTGTGGCTAATAGAATGATTACGATGCTTCATGTACACCTGTTATTACGCCTTGAGGGGCAACTTATTCAAAATCTGAGACTGGAAAATCTGTGGCCAATCTCGAGCAACTAACATTTGATAAAATGCCGAATCTGGTTGCAAAACACCGAACAAGGCAACATTGTCATAGGGGAGATATTTTTTATGCTGCTGATAATATTGCAATTCGACCAAACCTAAAGCGCCAACCAAAAAATGCCCGCCACCAATAACACTCACAGAGTGCTGGCGACAAAGCTGTAAAATCTCAGGTGAAGTATTGATCGTACCGACAAATACATCTTTACCAGACACCAAACCTTTTTCCTTCAATGCCTTAAGCACCCCAATCGCCATACGATCACTGGCGGTCCAAATCACATTCAGATCAGGATAACGATTCAGCAGGGTTAACGCTTGCCCATAAGCCACAGCCTCACTCCATTGGCCATAAACCGTTTGAGTCAGAGTGGCATTGGACTGCATAAAGAAATAGTCACTGGCGCCTTGGGTACGTAGCACTGAAGCAGGCGTCGATTTATCGCCCGAAATCAACAGAACTTTAGCCGCCTTTCCCTCTAAGTCGTCCATTAAGGCCTTAGCGGTCGCCGAACCAATAGCGTAATTATCGGGAATAATGGCGGGTAACAGATATTCTTGCCAATGGGGATCTTGCAGCAAGGCATCACGCTCGCCAGGGGAAATATCATTTAAAATCAATTGCACATAAACAGGGTGAGGATAAAGCGCCTGCAGCATTTTTATCACGGATTGTTTTTCATTAACCAGAATAACGTAATTGGGCAGTACCTTTGCGGAAGCTAACAACTCATCGAGTTGGGTGATCATCTTGAAATGATTGCGATCGGAATGAATGATATCGAGTTTAATATCGAGTGTCATCGATGCCGCCAACATCAATTGGTCGACATCTCCCCAAAAACTGTCATCGACAGCCCCAGGATTAAAGAAAACCACATCGAGTTTTGCCCATGCTGCCCCACCAAAACCCGCAGTACAGATAAACACACACGCTAACATCCACGAACGCATAGGCGAGTTCTCCTCGACCATGTTCCCTCAAATGTCATCCTTCACAAGAGGTCACTTTATTATTATCGATTCACAACCTTGTTACCGCATCGCCGCCAAAAATGTTGCTAAAATCGGCAGCAGATGTTTCGATTAAACCACAAAATGATACAAAGTATACTTTATATGCTGACTATTTATTCCGACACTCAGTCGGTATAGGGAGATCGAGCGGCTCAGTAGCAGAATGTTTATAGGGGTGTAAGTGGCGGCCTTATGGTCAGTCTTGCGACCTAACCACGGAGAAAATGACGGGGACTTAAAAGGAATACAAGTTAGAACTCAGACGTTAATGCGGCCTAACGGCCGAGGTGAATGAATATCGTGAGGAGAACCATGATTTTCATTGGAGGGTAAACCAAATGAGACTGCTCAACGATGCCCTCATATAATGGCATAGGTTGACCAATATACATTAACTGATTGAAATAATTAAATATAACTATCAATCACTTAATCTATTCAGTCGTAATCATTTCTCCCAGAATCAATCCTTTATAACTCATATTCATTCAAAGGCACTAAATTGTGCTTGCGACTCTTCTTCTAATCCGTCGCAACATACACCTTCAATCGTCTCGATGTACTCCGATTGCTGTGTAACCCGCATCGCCAAACAAAAAGGTTGGCAGTAGCCAACCTTATCAATGAACTAATAATCATAAATGCAGTAAATGCGTTCAAATTGACCCGACGCGAGATCGTCCCGGTGGATAATAAAATTCAATTGCATAGAATGCTCACTGTAGACGACTTTGAACAGTACTAGATAATCTTCGGCATTGCCGCCTAATTCAGCCGCGGCGCGGAGTTCGGGGGCTTTATAGCGGCTATCACCATGGCCATTAATGCTGGCGATACCATCGTAATACGGCAGCGGCTGCTCGGGAACGAGCAATTCCTGCAGGTTGGATGACTGCCAGTCGGTATTAGCCCATTGCGATTGAGTGAGAATCTGACCAGGGATAAACCCGTGCTCATTCAATTGTATCAGCTCATAGCCCTTGAGCTGATCTTGCCACTCTGGTGCCAATTCATCATCCACAACCGCTAGGGCCTCCAGCACCATAGCTTGTTGCGGTTCTGGTAGCGCTTGTAGACGTGCCTTGGCTAACTTTACTAAATGCGGGTTGTCACTATTAATCATGTCAGGGGCTATCATCTTAATGCTGGCAATTCCCTGAAGTTGATAAGCCTCTTCATACTCATAGTTTGCACATACCGCATCGTCGAACTTAGGTTCGGCAATCGCTTTTCCAGAGTTCAGTTGCTGATCCTCAGCGACATAATAGACATGGCCGCGAAGCATTTCCGAGAATCGCCAGCGCTCCAAAAAGAACAACAATCGCCCCTCTCGAGGCAAATAAGATTGAAAAGCCTTCAGTTCGCTACAATTGATTTGTGCGATAAATTGCATGGGCACACGGAAGGCTTGCGCAGCCTCGTCCCAATCCGAATCTTGCGACCAACAATAATGCTCCTCGATATACTCGCGAGTGTGGTCGAATTCCTCAGCGTAAGCATCCAGCATCTCCTCCCGTCCAACCAAGGTCACTGGGTAATCCATTCCCACAGGCAAATCCGGTAAACCACCCAGCCTACTATTGCCTAACTGAGCATAATCTTCGATTGCACAGGGATAGAGATCGACACTACTGCGAATAAATGCCGAAAGCGTATGGGCAAGATGCGGGTCTTTAAACTGCGCCAACTTTTGCTCTAGCAGCTGCTGACGAATGGGGGAATTTTCTGCTAACAACATATCCATATTTACCTCACGACTCCAATATTTGTTTTTTATCATTTCTATCAACTATTTGCCACCTTCAAATAAGGCAAATTGCCAAGCCTATCACACGATTAGCAAAGCCGGAGTCAACGGCTTGCTAATGAGAAGGGCAACGACCTAGGCGATAGGAAACCCCTCCCATTAATTACTGCTACACTCAAATTCAGCGAAAAAGATCAACAAAAGGATTTGTTTATGGCGATTGCCTGCGTCAATACCCGAGCCAGTTGTGGGGTCGAAGCTCCTCAAGTCACAGTTGAAGTGCATCTCAGCAACGGCTTACCAGCATTTAATCTTGTAGGCTTACCCGAAGCTTCGGTAAAAGAAGCCCGTGAGCGAGTACGCAGTGCCTTGATCAATGCGGGATTCGAGTTTCCAATGCGGCGGATAACCGTCAATCTCGCGCCAGCTGATTTACCTAAACAAGGTGGCCGCTACGACTTACCCATCGCCGTGGGCATATTGGCTGCTTCGGAACAGATTCCCATTAACAGTTTAAAAAATATCGAGTTTGTCGGCGAGCTGGCACTGTCAGGGCACATACGTTACTGCCAAGGGTTATTGCCCGCGATTATCGCGGCGAAACGCCAAGACCATATCTTGGTCTTACCGCTAGATAACCGCCACGATGCCGAGCTAGTCGGCTATCCCAATGTGTTATTTGGTTCGCATCTGCAAAGTCTAGCCGCGTATTTACAGGGGCAAAACCAACTGCCCACACTGGCGCCACAGTTAGAATGGGTAAGCCAAGAGACACCCGAGTCCCATACTTGCCTGAGCGATGTGATTGGCCAATATCAGGCTAAGCAAGCACTCGAAATTGCCGCTGCGGGTAACCACAACCTCTTGATGCTAGGCCCGCCGGGTACTGGCAAGACCATGCTTGCCAGCCGCATGATGGCACTATTGCCTGCACTCAATTATGAGGAAGCGTTAGAAGTGGCGGCAATTCATTCCGTTGCTGGACTCGACATTAAACCGCAGCATTTTTTACAGCGACCATTTAGGGCGCCGCACCACACGAGTTCTTCGATTTCCCTCGTGGGTGGTGGCAGTATCCCAAAACCAGGGGAGATCTCCCTCGCCCATCGCGGTGTATTATTCTTGGATGAAGTGGCTGAATTTCCGCGTAAAGTCTTAGATTGCCTGCGCGAACCGATGGAAACCGGCGAAGTAGTGATTTCCCGCGCTGCCGCTAAACTGACATTTTTGAGTCGATTCCAATTAATCGCAGCGATGAATCCTAGCCCTAGTGGCGACTTGGATAGCCATCATAGATCCAGCCCTGAACAAATCCAACGTTACCTTTCGCGGCTTTCAGGTCCGTTTCTCGATCGTTTCGACTTGACCATAGAAGTGCCCAAACTTCCCGCGGGCACTTTGACTCAAGCCGCGCCGCAGACAGAAACCAGCCAAGATATAGCCAAACGAGTGAAGCTAGCACGTGAGCTACAACTCGCCCGTGCTGGTGTGCTCAATAGCGAACTTACAGGGAAACAATTGAAACGCTTCAGCGGACTCAGTGATGCTGATTTAGTGTTTTTGGAGCAAAGCGTGGTCAAGCTTGGCCTATCTGTTCGCAGTTTTCATCGTATACAAAGAGTCGCCCGCACTATCGCCGATCTTGAACAAGCCACTAATACCGAACGCCGTCATCTTGCCCAAGCACTGGGTTATCGTGCTATGGATAGGTTGCTGGCACGACTATCCCAGCAATATTGAGTAAGCAGCTTTACAGTGAAGATGAACAAATGCACCGACCAGCTGTGCCTAAGATTGAGCCAAACGCCTACACCGAGTAACATAGGCCTCCAATTTTTGTCAGGGGGCTCGGATGGGAATGCTGTTTTCACAGATAAAAGGCTGTATTGCATTTTTAGGTTACGTTATAAATACCGTCTTTTGGACTATCCCAATCGTGTTAATCAGTTTTATAAAACTGATACCTATCAGTCCATTAAGGACTGCGACTAGTCATGTGCTCGATTTTTGTGCCAGCGCTTGGATCAGCGTCAATGGCGTGATTGAGCGTTGCTTACATCCCGTTAAAATAGAACTGAGTGGTGACACCGACTTTTCCACTAAAGAGTGGTATATGGTGATTGCCAACCACCAGTCTTGGGTCGATATCCTGATCCTGCAGCGGATTTTTAACCGAAAAATCCCTTTCTTAAAGTTTTTCCTCAAGCAAGAGCTGATTTTTGTGCCTGTATTAGGCCTAGCTTGGTGGGCACTCGATTTTCCTTTTATGCGTCGTTATAGCACAGCGCAGTTGCGTAAGAATCCTAAGTTAAAGGGCAAAGACATTGAAATTACACGTAAAGCCTGTGCTAAGTTTAAGGCTAAGCCTGTGAGTGTGATGA
This sequence comes from Shewanella sp. SM21, assembly GCF_025654335.1. Lineage (NCBI taxonomy): Bacteria > Pseudomonadati > Pseudomonadota > Gammaproteobacteria > Alteromonadales > Shewanellaceae > Shewanella > Shewanella sp. SM21. Next base: position 101,274 of record NZ_JAKKRL010000011.1, on the reverse strand, counting down.
ACTTTGTCGAAGGCACGCGCTTCAGCAAGGCTAAGCATCAAAAACAAAACTCACAGTTCCAACATTTGCTAAAACCTAAAGCGGGCGGTATGGCCTTCGCGCTATCAGCCATGGGTGAACAGATCCACAAGCTAGTCGATGTCTCCATTTACTACCCAGACGCAGTACCGAGCTATTGGGACTACCTGACAGGCAAGTTGCCAAGCGTTAAAGTACACATCAAGGTCTCCGATATTGATCCTGCGATGCGCGGCGATTATATGAATGACCGCGATTTTAAAATTGGCTTCCAAGAACAACTGAATCAACTCTGGCTCACTAAGGATCAAGTGTTAAGCCAACTCGCTAGCCAAGCGAATAAAGAATAAAGGTAACGCCACTATGTTGAATTTCCTGCCTGGTTCAGTGTTGTTTATGCTGAGCTTAAGCTTGCTGATCATTAATACCGCCGTTTGGGGCTCGCTTATCAGCATTGGCGGATTAGTGAAACTTGTGATGCCAGCACAAAATGCGCGCAATGCGGTGACTGCGGTCATGAACCGTTTTATGTGGGCTTGGGCCTGCTGCAACGGTGGCATCTTGTATTTGATCGCTAAAATTGAGTGGGATGTCAAAGGGCTCGAAGGACTCGATAAAAACAGCTGGTATTTGCTGATCAGTAACCACCTCAGTGGATTCGATATCGCCGCGCAAACTTACGTGTTGCGTAACCACATCCCTATGCTGAAGTTCTTCCTCAAAAAAGAACTCATCTATGTGCCCATCATGGGCCTAGGATGTTGGGCGCTGGATATGCCATTTATGAATAGAACCAGCCCAGCAAAACTTAAAAAGAATCCAAAGCTTAAGGGCAAAGATTTAGCGACCACACGCCGCGCCTGTGCCAAGTTTAGCAATATGCCCACGTCAATCATTAACTATGTTGAAGGCAGCCGTTTTACCCAAGATAAACATCAGCGCCAAAACTCGCCTTATCAACATTTGTTACGTCCTAAAGCGGGTGGTATCGCCTTTACCTTATCAGCCATGGGCGAACAATTTACTAACCTGCTGGATATGACAATCGTCTACCCAGATGCGCCTGAAGATATTCTGTTTGGGGTGATGAATGGTAAGGTCAGTAAGATTATTGTGCGAATTAACGCCCTGCCCGTGCCTCAGGTAGATGCGGCACGTTATTTCTCTGAGTCTGAGTACCGCGTCGAATTCCAACGCTGGTTAAACCAAGTGTGGGCGGAAAAAGATCAACAAATTCATGCTTTACTCCAAACACATCAAAATGTGAACAATAAGGCCACCAGCCCCAATCACACTCAAGCAAGCTAGCTCGTCTCTAGCTTTGCTCTAGTTCAGCAACACATGCCGCTGCAGCGGATAACTCCAATTCATTGAATACGGTTATTCCTGCGGTGCTGAGTTTTTCAGCCGTTAATCCTTGTCCCGCAATTAACTGTTTTACAAATTAATTGACCATCGTAAATCTGCCTATTACCACAGGATGGACTACGGGCTTTTAAAATCGCCACTTTAATCCCGTGTTGCTGCGCCAGCTTAAGCGCGAGATCGGCTCCCAGACTAAAAGCGTGGGTCACATCCTCACCTTGGGCAGTTAAGATGCGCTGTCCAATCCGCTCCGCTGGCGGTCTAGGTGTTGGCAAACCGCCTGCACATTCGGGACAAATCGCCACAATCCGCCCTTGTTCGAGCCACGTTTGCACCAGCTCGCTCTCCATCAAGTTATGGCCACCGTCGTAGCGCACCGCTTGTCCGAGTAAACAACTGCTCACTAACACTTTTTCCACTGTCATCCCCAAATGTCTCATTCCGCCCATAGCATAACGCGAAGGATAAACATGCCAAATGCATTTGGACGATTTCCCCCAAAACCATCAACATCCGCAACGAGGTTGGAAGGTTAAAACCACGCCATTGTTGACAATTTAATATTTAAATATTCATAACATAAAATATCAATAACGAGATAATAAAAATAAAATGATAAAAATCAATGACAAAAATAGAAAGCCATTGGAATATAGACTTACGTCTAAGTAAACACATTGTTGACAATCCACCAAGGGAGGGCTATTTTTTACCCATTGTCGACAATCCTATTAATAGTGATGCGCTCTATGTTGAAGCAAGACACGACGTTCGTTTCTGATGACACACATGTTTCCCACCTGCATAAGGTCAAATCGACCTCGGCAGATAAAACGTCGACCACATTAGCCGATCAAATTTTGGTGCAGATCCAAACCAGCATCATCAAGGGCGAACTGCCTGCGGGCAGCAAGATTAACGAGCAAGCACTGGCCGAAAAATACGGCATCAGCCGCGGCCCGACCCGCGAAGCACTGCAAACCTTAGAAAGACAACGTTTAGTGGTGCGTGCGCCCCATGTTGGTGCCCGCGTCGCCCAGCTAACAGTGAGTGAACTTAACGATTTATATCAACTACGTAGCGTACTTGAAGGCATGGCCTGCGAACTCGCCGCCAGCCGTATTACCCCAGAACAATTAGCCAAGCTAGAAGATCTGCTCACAACGCAAGAAGCGGCGCTCGCCAAGGGCGATACTTACTTCCAAGAGGAAGGCGATGTCGACTTCCACTACCAAATTATTCAAGCCAGCGGTAACAAGCATCTACAGGAAACCTTAGTCGGTGGTCTGTATCACTTGCTACGTATGTACCGCTACCAGTGCACCAATAAAAATCGCCCCGTGAAAGCGATTGCCGAACACAGACGCATAGTCGAAGCCATTGCCCAGCGCGATGGTGAGTTGGCCAGTTTGTTGATGCGCCGCCATATCGAACAAGGGCGTAAAAATACCGAATTACGCTTAATTGAATTGCAAGCCAATGCAGCCGCAAAAGAAACCTTAGCCAACATTAGCTAAGTTCTTACGGCTCAATATGCCCACTTCCCATAAAATGGAAAAGGATAACACCATGACCCAAAGCGCAGGATTACGTTTTCGCCAAGCTCTTGCTAAGGCCAAACCGTTACAAATCGTTGGCACCACCAATGCCTATTTTGCCTTAATGGCAGAACAAACAGGCTTCCAAGCCTTGTATCTTTCGGGCGCTGGCGTTGCCAATGCTTCCTACGGTTTGCCTGACTTGGGCATGACCTCAATGAATGACGTGCTGATTGATGCCGGCCGCATCACCTCTGCCACGCAAGTGCCTTTATTGGTCGATATCGATACTGGCTGGGGCGGCGCATTCAATATTGCTCGTACCATCAAAGAATTCGAAAAAATCGGCGTCGCAGCAGTGCACATGGAAGACCAAGTGTCGCAAAAGCGTTGCGGCCACAGACCCAACAAAGCAGTTGTGAGCATTGAAGAAATGGTCGATCGCATTAAAGCGGCCGTCGATGCCCGTACCGATCCTAACTTTGTGATCATGGCGCGTACCGATGCAGTCGCCGTGGAAGGTTTAGAAGCGGGTATTGAACGTGCGCAAGCGTATATTGCCGCCGGCGCCGACATGATCTTCGCCGAAGCCTTAACTGAGCTAGACCAATATCGCCACTTCAAGGCTCAAGTTAAAGCACCGATTTTGGCCAACATGACTGAATTTGGTCAAACCCAATTGTTCAATAAAGAAGAACTCGCCGAGGCGGGTGCCGACATGGTGCTCTACCCACTCGGTACTTTCCGTGCAGCCAACCAAGCCGCACTGAACGTCATGCAAGCGCTGATGAATGATGGTCATCAACGCAATGTGCTAGACACTATGCAAACCCGTAAAGACTTGTATAAATACTTGGGCTACCACGCCTTTGAAGACAAGTTAGATCAACTGTTCAGCCAAGATAAATAACCGAAAAGCTGCAACCCTACAGGGTTTGGCGTTAAAGCAGATTTAGCGTTAAACAAGTTAAAAAAGTGCAGCCTTAACCAATAAATGTCGGCGAATGAGTGCTCTGAAATAAGCGTATTCATCCACCAGCAATAATCATACAGAGTTAACGGAAGGGAAGGATTATGTCAGAAGCTAAAAAACTAAGCGGTGCAGGATTACGTGGCCAGAGCGCAGGCGAAACTGCATTGAGCACAGTGGGCGTATCAGGCTCGGGCCTCACATACCGCGGTTATGATGTGAAAGATCTCGGTGAAAATGCCACCTTCGAAGAAGTCGCCTACCTTATTCTTTACGGCGAGCTGCCCACTCAAGCCCAACTTGATGCCTATAAAACCAAACTCAAAGGCCTTCGCGGTCTGCCACAAGCATTAAAAGAAGTATTGGAGCGCATTCCAGCCGACACTCATCCTATGGATGTAATGCGTACTGGCTGCTCAATGCTCGGCAACTTAGAAGCCGAGCACAGCTTTGCCGAACAGAGTGAAATCACCGACCGCCTATTGGCCGCCTTCCCATCGATCATCTGTTACTGGTATCGCTTTAGCCACGATGGCGTGCGTATCGATACTGAAACCGATGACGATCAAATTGGCGCACACTTCCTGCACTTGTTACATGGTAAAGCGCCGTCGGCACTGCATGCTAAAGTGATGGACGTATCGTTAATTCTTTATGCAGAACATGAATTTAACGCATCAACCTTTACCGCTCGCGTATGTGCTTCCACCTTGTCAGATATGCATTCATGCGTCACTGGCGCCATTGGTTCACTGCGCGGCCCGCTGCATGGCGGCGCGAACGAAGCGGCGATGGAACTTATTCAAGACATGAAAGATGAAGCCGATGCGCGCGACATCTTAATGGGTAAACTCGAGCGTAAAGATAAGATCATGGGCTTCGGCCACGCAATTTACCGCGACAGCGATCCACGTAATGCCATCATCAAAGAATGGTCAGAAAAACTGGCTGCCGCCAACGGTGACGACCGTCTATACCGGGTATCGGTTGCCTGTGAAGCCCTGATGTGGGAACAGAAAAAACTCTTCTGTAATGCAGATTTTTTCCACGCCAGCGCGTACCACTACATGGATATTCCGACTAAGTTGTTTACGCCTATCTTCGTGTGTTCACGCGTTACAGGCTGGGCGGCGCACGTGATGGAGCAACGCTCTAACAACCGCATCATCCGCCCGAGTGCCGATTATGTGGGCGTTGCGCCGCGCAAAGTGGTACCGATTGCCAACCGTTAAGCAAAATTGACCACACTTGGCGCGAGATTTCACTCAATGTAAGTCTCGCGCCAACTTCATTTTCCGAAATGGATGATGTTATGAGCACTGCTATGAATACCCAATATCGCAAGCCCTTACCCGGCACTCAACTCGATTACTTCGATACCCGCGAAGCCGTAGAAGCCATTCAAGCTGGCTCGTATGCCAAGCTGCCTTACACCTCGCGCGTTTTAGCTGAAAACTTAGTCCGTCGCTGCGATCCGGCCGTTTTGACCGACTCGCTAAAACAGATTATCGAATCTAAGCAAGAACTGGATTTCCCTTGGTTTCCTGCCCGCGTGGTGTGCCATGATATTTTGGGGCAAACCGCCTTAGTTGACCTTGCGGGTCTGCGTGATGCGATTGCGGCTAAAGGGGGCGATCCCGCTAAAGTGAACCCAGTGGTGCCAACTCAATTAATTGTCGATCACTCACTGGCGGTGGAATTTGGCGGTTTCGATAAAGACGCCTTTGCTAAAAACCGCGCCATCGAAGACAGACGCAACGAAGACAGATTCCACTTTATTGATTGGACGCAAAAAGCCTTTAAAAACATTGATGTTATCCCTCAGGGTAACGGCATCATGCATCAAATTAACTTAGAGCGTATGTCGCCTGTGGTGCATTCACGCAATGGCGTGGCCTTCCCAGATACCTTAGTCGGCACCGACAGCCACACGCCGCACGTTGATGCTCTGGGCGTTATCGCCATTGGTGTCGGCGGCTTAGAAGCCGAAAGCGTGATGCTGGGGCGCGCATCTTATATGCGTCTGCCGGACATTATCGGTGTCGAGCTCACGGGCAGGCCACAGCCTGGCATTACGGCTACCGATATCGTATTGGCCTTGACCGAATTTTTACGCGCACAAAAAGTCGTCTCCTCTTACTTAGAGTTCTTCGGTGAAGGCGCAGCGGCGCTGACACTCGGCGATCGCGCCACGATTTCGAACATGACGCCTGAGTTTGGCGCTACTGCGGCCATGTTCTACATCGACCAGCAAACCTTAGATTATTTGACCTTAACTGGCCGCGAAGCCGAGCAAGTTAAGCTAGTTGAAACCTATGCCAAAACCGCAGGTTTGTGGGCCGACAGTTTGACTGAAGTGCACTATCCGCGCGTACTGCGTTTTGATTTATCCTCTGTGGTGCGCACCATTGCAGGGCCATCAAACCCACATGCACGGGTGCCAACATCAGAATTGGCTGAGCGCGGAATTAGCGGCGTAGTCGAAAACGAGCCCGGCTTAATGCCCGATGGTGCTGTGATTATTGCGGCGATTACCAGTTGCACTAACACCAGTAACCCGCGCAACGTGATTGCCGCAGGTCTCATTGCCCGCAACGCCAACGCTAAAGGCCTAAGCCGCAAACCTTGGGTCAAAACCTCACTGGCACCCGGCTCAAAAGCGGTGCAGTTGTATTTGGAAGAAGCCAAGCTATTACCTGAACTTGAACAACTCGGCTTTGGCATTGTTGGTTTTGCCTGCACGACGTGTAACGGTATGAGTGGCGCGCTGGATCCTGTGATTCAAAAAGAAGTGATCGACCGCGACTTGTACGCTACCGCAGTGTTATCGGGTAACCGAAACTTTGATGGCCGTATTCACCCTTATGCTAAACAAGCCTTCTTAGCATCGCCGCCATTGGTCGTCGCCTACGCGATTGCAGGCACCATACGTTTCGATATCGAAAAAGATGTGTTGGGATTAGATAAAGACGGTAAGCCAGTCAAACTTATCGACATTTGGCCATCGGATGAAGAAATCGATGCCGTGATTGCGACCAGCGTTAAACCTGAGCAGTTCCGCAAAGTGTACGAGCCCATGTTCGATTTAGCCGTCGATTACGGCGAAAAAATCAGCCCGCTGTACGATTGGCGTCCGCAATCTACTTATATTCGTCGCCCACCTTACTGGGAAGGCGCATTGGCGGGTGAACGCGCACTCAAGGGTATGCGACCACTGGCGGTACTGGGTGACAACATCACCACAGACCATTTATCGCCATCGAACGCCATTATGATGGACAGCGCCGCGGGCGAATATCTGCACAAAATGGGCTTGCCGGAGGAAGACTTTAACTCCTACGCCACCCATCGCGGCGATCACTTAACCGCCCAGCGCGCAACCTTTGCCAACCCTAAGCTTAAAAACGAAATGGCGCTGGTTGATGGCAAAGTGCAACAAGGTTCACTGACGCGTATCGAACCCGAAGGCCAAGTGACTCGTATGTGGGAAGCGATTGAAACCTATATGGAACGTAAGCAACCGCTGATCATCATCGCGGGCGCAGATTACGGCCAAGGTTCGTCCCGCGACTGGGCTGCCAAAGGCGTGCGTTTAGCGGGCGTTGAGGCCATTGTTGCCGAAGGTTTCGAGCGCATTCATCGCACTAACTTAGTCGGTATGGGCGTGTTGCCGCTGGAATTTAAAGCTGGTGACAACCGCGCCACCTACGGTATAGACGGCACAGAAGTGTTCGATGTCCTAGGCACACCAGCGCCAAGAGCGGACTTAACTGTCGTTATCACCCGTAAAAACGGTGAGCGCATCGAAGTACCAGTGACGTGTCGTCTCGATACCGCCGAAGAAGTGTCTATCTACGAGGCGGGCGGCGTATTGCAGCGCTTCGCGCAGGACTTTTTAGAATCGAATCTGAAATAACACTCGCGCTAAAAAGGCGGCGATACCCATTTAGAATCGCCGCCTTTGATACCGACGCTAACCTGTATCGCTATTCCCTATGGAGTTAATAGCATGAGTAAGAATTTTTTCCCGCCACAAATCAAAGTCGCCGCGACTTATATGCGCGGCGGTACCAGTAAAGGGGTGTTTTTCCGTCTGCAGGATTTACCTCAGGCCGCACAAGTTGCTGGCCCTGCCCGTGATGCCTTGTTACTGCGAGTGATAGGCAGTCCCGACCCTTACGGTAAGCAAATCGATGGTATGGGTGGCGCCACCTCCAGCACCAGCAAGACGGTTATTCTGTCAAAAAGCAGTCAAGCCGACCACGATGTCGATTATCTCTTTGGCCAAGTGTCTATCGACAAACCTTTTGTCGATTGGAGCGGTAACTGTGGCAACTTGACCGCAGCCGTCGGTGCCTTTGCCATCAGCAATGGTTTGATTGATGCTGCACGTATTCCACACAATGGCATTTGTACCGTGCGAATTTGGCAAGCCAACATAAGCAAAACCATTATCGCCCATGTGCCAATCACCAACGGTGAAGTGCAAGAAACCGGTGATTTTGAGCTCGATGGTGTGACCTTTCCTGCCGCCGAAGTGCAAATCGAATTTATAAACCCTGCTGCAGATGAGGATGCCAGCAGTGGCGGTGGCAGCATGTTCCCTACGGGCAATCTTGTCGATGTGCTAGACGTGCCGGGTATTGGCAGCTTTAACGCCACTATGATCAACGCGGGCATTCCCACCATTTTTATCAACGCAGAAGACTTAGGCTACACAGGCACTGAGCTACAGGATGATATTAATAGCGACAATGCCGCCCTTGCCAAATTTGAAACCATTCGCGCCTATGGCGCCGTGCGTATGGGCTTGATTTCGCATATTGATGAAGCAGTTGCACGCCAACACACGCCCAAGATCGCCTTTGTCGCTAAGCCTAAAGCCTATGTGTCATCGAGCGGTAAAACCGTCAATGCCGATGAAATTGACCTACTGGTACGCGCCTTGTCTATGGCTAAATTGCACCACGCTATGATGGGCACGGCTGCCGTCGCGATTGGCACGGCTGCGGCAATTCCCGGCACTTTAGTCAACTTAGCCGCAGGCGGAGACACTAAGGACAAAATAGATGCGGTACGTTTCGGTCATCCCTCTGGCACCTTGCGCGTTGGCGCTGAGGCGTCAATGGTCAACGGTGAATGGACAGTCGTTAAAGCCATTATGAGCCGCAGCGCCCGCGTACTGATGGAAGGTTTTGTGCGAGTACCCGCTGCGTAACTTTATCTAAGTAAAACAGTTCAACCAAAGACCTTGCTTCTCCCCCTTCCGGCAAGGTCTTTTTTCTATTCTCACCCATCATTTTAATCTGCTTCGCCCGTATTTGTCTTAGCATGATATGTTGACATACCTGAAACAATGCTAAGATCCTTTAGCAAAAACGCCAGCATACAAACTCGTCATAAAAAGAATATTGGCAGTGAAACGGTACAGTTAATATATTGCATGATCTATTACAGAATCGCGCCCATCGATTTTGGTTATTTTTAAACCAAGTCAGCAATTTAAGTCGCATTTTTACAGCAAAATGGCATGTAAGGTCTAGGCTAAGAACTAAACTAAATAGAAACCTAATCAGGATGGGTCCGTTTTTGGTAGGGGAAAATTTGAGTCAACTAATCCACAAGCTAATGTTAAGTACGCTTTTTATCCTAAGTTTGTGGGGGATCTCGTGCAATGGATTAGCTCAACCATTGAGCGCGGCTTCTACACAGCTCAAATTTGAACATATTCGCAGTGAAGATGGCCTTACCCAAAATACGATTACTAGCCTGTTTATGGATAATGCAGGTATGTTATGGATTGGCACTCAAGATGGTTTGCATGCTTATAACGGTCACAGCTTCAATATTTTCCCCCATTCACCCAATGATCCGAGGAGTATTTCTGAGAGCTATGTCTCTGACATTATTCAAGACTCAGAAGGTAATATCTGGGTTTCGACTTTCAGCCAAGGGGTAAATCGACTCGATTTGAGCACAGGGACCTTTGAACACTTTGGCCAAGAACAAGGGCTTACCGATCCACGCACAACCAAACTCAGCGTTGTAGGCAATACACTCTGGATTGGTACTAAAGCAGGACTATTTTCCCTATCGACCAAAACCAAACGCATTACCCAAGTGAACTTAGGTAATAGTGTTCAACCCCACATCACCAGCTTAGCCAATGTTGAAGACACTTATCTGCTGGCAGGAACACAAGATAGCGGCACCTTTGCTGTTAGTGCCAATACTATCACTCGCTTAAATGTCCCGCAGAATCTCACTGCACATCAAATTAGGGCACATTCCGCTAATGCGATCACTTTAGCTCTGGGTGGGCAATTATGGCATTACAACTTGGCCTCACAACAGGGCGAAATCCTCTGGCAGACAGACGATAATGTGCCTTACATTAAAGATTTTATCCAAACTGAACTGGGTAATTTTTGGGTTGTTGGACCAGAAGCTGGTCTGATTCAACTCGAGAGAAACGATAAAGCATTTACTGCGACTTACCACAGGTATGATCCTAAGCGTACCAACAGTATCAGTGAAAATAACATGCTGAGCTTACTGCAAGATCCCTTTGGCAATTTATGGTTAGGTGCCAGTTATTCTGGTCTGGATAAAATTAATACCCGTCGTCAGTATTTTCAGCATATTTACGAATCCACCCCTAACCTTTCGCAACAAAGTAACAACATTCGCACCTTGTTCCGCAGCCAAGATAATGCGCTATGGATAGGCACTGAAGGTGCTGGGCTTAAACGCATGTTGGCCAATGGAAAATATGAACACTACACGGAGCTCTTTGCTAACGCCTTAGGGATGCATCAACGCAACTTGAATCTTATCCTGCGAGATATAGACCAAGACAAAAATGGCGTGCTTTGGTTTGCCACTAACTATGGGTTAGGTCGACTGGCGCTAGATGGCCACTTCCAGTTACTCAAGGTGACAGAACGTACTGATCAAGGCTCAGAAACCAACTATATCCGTAGTTTAGATATTGATGAGCAAGGTCGCCTCTGGGTGGCAACAACCAATGCCCTCTACCGTAAGGCGATAGATACCGATGAATTTACTTTTATCTCATTGGCACATATTGATAATTTCTATCCGGCACAAAACCAGTTTTTAATCCTCAGAACACACAAAGATACGCTATGGATAGGTACACTCGATGGCCTGCTTAAGCTGGATATGAAAACAGGCACAGGTAAATCCTACTTCCATCAATCCTCAGACAAAAACAGCCTGATCAACAACCGCGTCCGCGATATTTTAGTCACAAAATCGGGCGAGGTATGGTTTGCCACCCATGGTGGGATCAGCAAGTTACCGTCCCAAGAGACTGATGCAGGTTTTAGCCACTATACCCGCAATCAGGGATTACCAAGTGATACCATCTATGCCTTACTCGAGGATCAAGAACACAACATTTGGTTTAGTAGTAATGCGGGGATAGGAAAGCTCAATCCTAAAACCAATCGTGTCATCATATTTAACGAGCAAGAAGGGCTACAAGCACTGGAATTTAACGGTGGCGTAAAACTTGAAGACAGCGATGGCGATCTCTGGTTTGGTGGCATTAATGGCATAAATCGTTTCAATCCAAAGTCAATTCCAGATCAACGACCCGATGTTAAAGTCGCACTCACTGGCTATAGTATTGCGGGTAAAGGACACACTATTCTCGATTTGAGCCATCCACCTAGCATAGTAATGGACTATAGCGATCAGCTGATCAGTTTTGAGGTGACCTCATTGGATTTCAGCTATACGGGTAAAAACCGCTTCAGCTATTTTCTTGAGGGATTTGATAACGAGTGGCATGAGCTCCCCACAGGTAATGAAATCACCTTCACCAATATTAACCCTGGTCACTACCAACTGCATGTTCGCCATGGGCTGCAATACAACACTCAAGGTGACTACGCCCTTTCTGTCGATCTTCATGTACAAGCGCCCTTCTATCGAACTCAGTTCGCCTACGCCCTCTACAGCTTGCTCTCTCTATGGCTGTTGGCTTGGATCATTATCTGGCGTAAAAGGAAACGTCAGCAACAGCGCGAATTTGAAACCAGTATCCGCGCCTCAGAGGAGCGACTCAAACTTGCACTTTGGGCCTCTGGCGATGGCATGTGGGACTGGAACATACCAGAAAATCGAGTCTATCGTACCAATATGGATTCTTCAGTCCCCCATTGGAATAGCAGCAATATAGCCCATGAGAGCATGCACTCAGAGGATAGGGAAAGATTCAAATTTGAGCTTAACGAACACCTTCAAGGTCGTTCGCCTTTCTTCGAAGCAGAGTACCGAGTCGAACGCTCCCCCGGTAATTGGGTATGGATTTTAGACCGCGGTAAAGTGGTGGAAAAAGATAGCCTAGATAATCCGATCCGCATGACAGGGACCAACCGCAACATTACCTCACGCAAACTGATTGAAAACGAGTTGGTACTGTCATCACAAGTGCTCAACAGTATGAACGAAGCCGTTGTAGTGGGAGGATTAAATTATCGAATTCGTTCGGTCAACCCAGCATTTTGTGCCATTACAGGGTACACAGAACGCCAAATAACCGACAGGCATTTCATTCACTTAGCCTTTAGTCGCCAACAGCGGGAGTTGTTCAATACGATTGAACAACAGCTACTGCGTCACAAACATTGGGTCGGAGAACTGTGGATCCGCAATAAACAACGTCAGGCCATTTTAGTCTGGCTTGAAATCAACCAAGTGATCGATATCAAAGGCGAAACCAGTCACTTCGTTGCAGTATTTACCGACATCACAGAGCGGAAAAAAGCCGAAGAAGATCTGCGTTTCCTCGCCAGCTTCGACACATTAACTGGCTTACCGAACCGAACTTTATTTCAAGACAGGCTCAACCACGCGATTACTCAAGCGCACAGAGCGAATAATATCGTTGCCTTGCTGTTCTTAGACCTCGACCGCTTTAAACATATCAACGACTCTATGGGTCATCATGTCGGGGATTTGTTACTGAAAGCCGTGGCAAGACGACTGCAAAATGCAGTGCGTGATGGCGATACTGTCGCACGCTTAGGTGGCGATGAATTTACTATTATTTTAGAAGTTGTTGCGAAAACAAAAGCCGCAACCCTGATCTCAGAAAAAGTGCTCAGAGCATTCCAAACGCCCTTCCTATTGGACGATAAAACGCTGACCATCTCGACCTCAATTGGTATCAGCTTATACCCTAACGATGCGGACAATGCCGACTCACTGATTAAATTTGCCGATACCGCCATGTACCACGCAAAATCATCAGGTCGAAATAACTTTCAGTTTTATACCTCTAAGTTAAATGAAATCGCCACCCGTCATGTACAACTCGAAAGTGGTTTAAAGGAAGCTATCCAACGCAAAGAACTAAGCTTGGTTTATCAACCTAAATTCTGTTTACGAGATGGTTCACTCACAGGACTGGAAGCACTTTTACGTTGGTATCACACTGAACTTGGTCCTATTTCACCTGTGGAATTTATTCCACTGGCGGAAGAAACGGGTATCATCACTCAAATTGGCCATTGGGTGATCAACCACGCCTGCCAGCAATTAGCCGAATGGAATAGCCTAGGATTTAACGGGATCACTATCGCCGTCAACCTATCGGCTCGCCAACTGAAGGCGGACATTATCTCCACCATCGAAGTCGCTTTAGCCGTATCAGGTCTCCCGGCTCAATCCCTTGAGCTTGAGCTTACTGAATCAATGATCATGGGCAATCCGCAGGAGTCGGTCAGCATCCTATCTAAACTCAAGGCCCTAGGATTGACCATAGCCGTGGATGATTTTGGGACGGGTTATTCGAGCCTAAGCTATCTCAAACGCTTCCCGATAGACACACTCAAAATCGATCGAGAATTTGTCAGAGACATCACCAACGATCCCGACGATGCCGCCATCACCAGCGCCATTATTGCCCTCGCTCACAGCTTAGAACTGAATGTCGTCGCCGAAGGCGTAGAGACCCAAGAACAGCTCAACTTCTTGGCGATGCAGGGTTGCGATCAAGTACAAGGTTTCTTACTCAGTAAACCCTTAAATGCCGAAGATTGTTTAACCTTACTCAAAAATCAATCTAAGCCACAGCCACTTTGATTTAAGGCATTATCGACAAAAACAGCCAATAAAAAAGGCTCCTAGGAGCCTTTAAACATCACCACAAATTCCTTACTTTGCTAAACGTTTAACACGCTTAACCCAGCCTTCAGGACCTTTAATATGGCCCTTTTGGATTTCGGTATACAGTTTATAGATGCGCTGAACATGCTCACCCACTTCACCATTACCGACAGTGACAACATGGCCATCTTCAAAAATGTAGGAGCCCACAGCAGAAACCACGGCCGCCGTCCCAAAACCACCCGCCTCGATAATTTCACCAGATTCAATATCAGCGATAAATTTATCAAGCATGACAGTCTCTTGGCGCACTTCACAACCGAGCATCTCACCCAATTCCATAATGGATTGCGAGGTGATCGACTTCAAAATAGTATCTGTGAAGGTTGGAATAATCACTGTGCCATCTTTCAGAATGTGGAAATGGTTCATCGCGCCCGCTTCTTCAATCTGTTGATTGGTTGAATCGAGATATAGCACTTGCGATGCACCAAAGGCTGCCGCCGCTTTACCCGCACGCAACGAAGCCGCATAGTTACCCGCGGCTTTTGAGGCGCCAGTGCCACCCGATACTGCACGATGGAAAGTTTTGCTGATCAGTAAGCGTATACCTTTGTTCACGCCAGCCGCGTAATAAGCGCCACTTGGGCTTAACACGACACAGAAGGTATAACGCGAACTTGGGCTCACAGAGAGGCGGTCTTCGGTCGCAAAAATAAAAGGACGAATATACAGACACGCGCCTTCTTGCATCGGGAACCAGAGGCGATCGACATCGATCAACGCATTGATCGCATCCATCTGCATTTGTTCATCGATATTGGGAATACAGACGATATCGGCGGAGCGATTCATCCGCTCGGCATTCTTATTAATGCGGAAAGTATAAATCTCGCCATCTTCGTGCATAAAGGCTTTCGCGCCTTCGAAGATCGACTGGCCATAATGCAACGCCATTGCACCCGGTGCCATTTCAAATGGTCCATAAGGAACGATGCGCGGATCGCACCATTGTCCATCATGATAATCCATCAAAAACATATGATCGGTTCTGAGGCTACCAAAGCCCACATTCCCCTCGGGCTTGAATTGCTCAGTACGGCGCTCAGACGCAGGTTTTAAATTGTAAGTTATTTCCATCGCATACCACCTTGATTACTGAACAAGCAGACTAGGGAGCGACAGGAATAAAGTCAAGAGGGGCGCGCATATCTAAAGGTCTAAGCAAATAAAAACTCGCTAACATGCTTGGCTCAGTCTTTTACACTGCCTTAGATACTAGATAAAACAATCCGCATTGGGTCACACCTAATGCCAATGGCAAGTATTTTTGCCACAATAGGGTCGAACTCCCAATGAGATGATCCAATGTCAGATTATAAAATGATCCCCTGCGCCCACTACGACTATCTCGAACTCGCCTGTCTGCGTGGTTATCAACTCAACATTGAGCTTATTGATGGCACCCAGTGCCAAGGTAAAGCCATCACCACGCAGACAAGAGCCGACAAAACTGAGTGGCTTATCATCCAACTGCAACAAACTAAACAATCCCTTAGACTCGACCATATCGCTGCCATCACATCCCTCGAGCCTAATGCTGAATTTAGCCGAGTACTCATTGCGGCCAAGCAACCCTAGCAAAGGATATAACATGGCAACTATGATTTTATCGGTTGAAATCGGTCACTGGATCGGTGGGCATAACGGCCAATACCCCCATCTCATTGAATTTGATATGGCACATCTGGATAGACCCTTTCAGGTCAGCGAAGGTTGGGGGCATGGTTTAGGAGGCTCCGCTTACTCACTCGCACAATTTGTCGAAACGCCTTATTTCCTCAAACTCAAAACCGAGGCTCCTTGGGCGTTTGCCATTATCGAACAAGGCCTAGCCCAACAAGATATTGAGACTATCGCCAGCGCACTCTCAGAACAATATGGGGATCATCCGCCGCTTGTCCCTGCACATTTAATGGAATACTTATTAGGTTAAAGCTAAAGGGTTTTGTTAGAAGAGAGTGGACCTGCTGAACAATACAGGTTTAGTTAGTGAGGTGTATTGCAGAAAAGCTTCACCGAGTCATGACACTCGGTGACAGGATTCGAAATAGGGATCGAAACAGGCTTCTAAACGGGACGAAAAATAGCTTAGCGCTTAAACCGCAACCGCCGCAATCACTGAGACTTCAACCAAATATTCTGGCTCGGCAATAGCGGCTTGCACACAAGCACGGGCTGGCGCATGACCTTTAGGCACCCAAGCATCCCATACCGCATTCATCGCATCATAATCACCCATATCTTTCAGATAAATAGTCGCTGACAGTAAATGCTCACGCGAACTTCCCGCCTGCGCTAACAAGGTATCGACCTCCTCAAGCATAGTGACAGTTTGCTCGGTGATACCTTGATACTTGTCCTTCGCCACTTGACCACACAGATACACAGTACCTTGGTGGATCACTATACTGCTCATGCGGGTACCTACATCTAAACGGGTAATACTCATATTGATAATCTCTTAAATCAGATGCACTTAAATAAATGGCTCAGCAAGAACCGAATCGGCTATTTTAACGATAAACAGGCTTTATGTCTGCGCCACGAATCTGGGCAAAGGTGAATAAAAACGTGCCATCAAGGCAAATAATCCTAGGCTACAGCTCACCACGGCCAGCCACACTAACGGCGTCACCACGGCTAAATTGACTAATTGAAATCCGACTAAGGCTGCGCATGCCGCGATCAAAGCAAAGGGCAACTGAGTCACCACATGGTCATGGGGAGCGCAACCAGAACTGGTCGCACTGAGCACACTGGTATCTGAAATGGGCGAGCAGTGGTCGCCAAAAACCGACCCCGCCATCACAGCGCTCAGTACCGGTAACAACAAATGAGGATCTAAGTTATGGGCAATCTCTGCGCCAATAGGGATCATAATTGCAAATGTTCCCCAGCTTGAACCCGTCGCAAAAGCCATTATCGCGCAGAGTAAAAACATTCCCGCTACCAGCAGGTGCGGAGAAAGATAAGCCTTAGCCCAAGCAGCCAACAATTTAGCGACGCCAAGATCTTGGATCACAGCGCCAATCATCCAAGTGCAGAGTAAAATCGCAATGGCGAAGGCGATCATGCGAACTCCGTGGCTCAAATCCCCCACTAATGCCGTTAAACGTCGCCCAGACAAGCCTAACATGGCAAGAGTGACCAAGGTTGCCAACAAACAAGCATCGCGCATAGAAGCGCCAATATCAGCCTTAGCAAGCCAGAGTGACACATCCCAAGAAGAAACCTGCTGAGCCCCAGACCACAAAGTTAATCCCACTGAAGCAGACAGCAGAGTCAGCATAGGGATTGCGAGCAGCCAAGGATTTCCCTTAACCTCGACCGTATTGGAGGATTCCACAGCAGTAACAGCAACAAAAGAGTGAAAACCTACGCCATACCAAGCGACGAGTACGGACAAGCCTAAGGTCACTATGGCGTAAAAGTTAAATAATGCCACCTCAATAAAGGCTTCCAGCGGCGACACGGGTAAAAAGCTGATCCCCGCGATAAGCGCCATCACATAAGGGCCCCAACTGGAGAAAGGCAATAGCGCGCATAAAGGCGAAGCATTGGAATCAACTAAATAGGCGAGCTGCTCATGGCGAATACCATAACGCTGGCTGAGCGGCTGACACACATGGCCGACAGCAAGACAACTGAAAATCCCATCGATAAACACTAACCAACCAAGAAATACGACCCCAAGACGCGCCTGACGTTCAGTACGAATACGACTATACAGCCAATCACCAAACTGACCCACGGCACCACCACGTGCTAACAATTGTGTCATGCTACCGAGCAGTAACATAGCGAACAGCACATTGAGATGCCACGCTTGCCAAGCACCTTGGGCATAAAATTGTTTTACACCGATATCAAGCAAATACAACCCAGTTTGCAGCGGATCAAATTGGGCGATTAATAGGGCACCAGAGACAATACCTACACCTAACGCCACCAGCGTGCGGCGTAAAAATAGCGCTAAGGTTAAGGTCAACAGTAGCGGGAGTATGGCGAGCAAACTAGGCGACATGGACCATTCCGATAAAAAATAAAACCAAGAATACTAACGAGTTAATAACAAATGCAAAAAAACTTAATTTAGAACCCAGTAATAGGGTGTTTTTTAACCAAACGGCAAGAATCGCTATTCCTTAAGTTCTAGGCACTGCTAGAATCACAGTCCCATCCAGAAACCATAGGACTCTCCAGATGAGCCTTGAATTACTGTCCAAACTGGAAACCAAAATCCAGGCTGCACTCGAAACTATCGAGCTTCTAAAAATGGAGCTTGAAGAAGAGAAGCAAAAAGCGTCTACGCTGAGTGAGCACAATCAACAATTGAATGCGCAAAACCAGCAACTACAAGAAGAACTCACTTCTTGGAACGAAAAAGTGACTGGCCTTGTTGGCTTGTTAAACAGCGAAATCTAAACTGCATTAGTTTGATGATGCTGCGCTTCGATCAGTTCGTTCAATTCTAAAATAGCCTGCTTCACTTTTGGCAGGCTTTTTCTTGGCAGTAAAAACCGTCCCTTCTCAAATTCCAATCGTCCTAAATCTTTAACCCAAATAACACCAGTGAGAAAAATACGCGCGTGCTTAACGATAAGCTTAGGTGCGTAGACAGGAAAAACTCTCATATGACCACCTACAAGCATTCTTGTTGTTATTGATTACAGTTGTTTGACAGAAACTTTGCCACTTGAGTTTCATCGTTAGAGTGGTATTTTTCATCTTTTATCACCAAAAATACTTAATCGTTTGATTTAGTTAAACTATGAATATGTCACCCTGTGAGCAAAAAAGAAGAACGCCATAATAATGTCGCTTGCCATTTTTTTGACGCACTGCTAAATTATTAGCGTTACTCAGGGTAAAAATGAGTCCTCTGGCTCAAGTCCGTACTTTCTTTTACAAGAAGTACGGTTTTTTTTGCCCATTTTTTGCCTCGTCTTTATTCAATAAGTTCAAACGACTAGCCTACAGAGGCCTAACTCAGTACGCTAAACTCCCTATCAAAGCGCTATTTGCCTTGTTGTTGCCAACCGCCCCAATAAAAAAGAGCCCTTAGGCTCTCTTTAACATGCAATCGATACAGCATTATCATCCGCTCATATGACAGCAGTGCGGGTAACGCCTATCGAACTATTTTTTTGCTAGGTAGAAAGCAATTTCTAACAGCTCGTCGTAGGATTTGATTGCCCCTGTTTCAACACGGTACTTACCGTTAACAACCAGAGCAGGTACACCCGTCAGCTTAGCGTTTTCAGTATCACGCTTCATCTTTGCCATTTGCGCCTTTACCATGAAAGACTCTGCAGCCGCATCGAAGGTTTTACCATCGACACCGTTAGCAATAAACACAGCACGAACATCATCTCGATTAGTAAAATGCTGTTTCTTCTCATGAATAGCAGAGAATAACACCGCATCCATTTTCTCATCGACGTTTAACTGATGTGCGACTGCAAATGCGCGTGACATTTCAACCCCCATCTCTTTGCCGATAAAATCAACGTGTGCTTGGTTAAACGCAACGCCTTCTGGCTTATCGGTGAGAATTTTTGGCACTACGGTTTTAGAGAAAGTAAAACAATGCGGACAATAGAAAGAGAAAAACTCAGTAATCTCAGGCTTCGCAGTTGCTGGGCCATCGTTAATCACTGTGTAATGCACACCTTCTTGGTATTCCACAGCCGATACTGCCAGTGGCGCCATTAACAGAGCCGCGGCCATGAGTAATACTTTTTTCATGAAAATTCCTTAAATCATTTTGATAAATTGGCTGGAGACTAACATATTCCATTTTTTGAGTGTAACTCAAGCTTAAGAGTTCAATCTAATGTCACAAGATACGTCTGTGAACTCATATTTTGCTCAATGCTAATATGGCACTAGGCTCAGTGGTGGTTCGCTAAGGGCAAATAATTGCTCTTTGAACGCCAAAATCTGCTGTTCCCAATACTTTTCATCCCCAAACCACGGGAAGTTCATCGGGAAGGCCGGATCGTCCCAGCGACGGCCAATCCACGCGTTGTAATGCACCATACGCAGCGCCCGCAGCGGTTCAATCAAGGCTAACTGTCTTGTATCAAACTCACAAAATTCTTCATAGGCTTCGAGTAAGATCTCAAGCTGCATCAGTTGCTGCGCTCTATCCCCGGTTAGCATCATCCATAAATCTTGAATCGCCGGTCCCATGCGAGCATCGTCTAAATCGACGAATCCGGGACCGTCTGGCGTCCACAAAATATTGCCTGGGTGTAAATCGCCGTGTAAGCGAATGGCCGCAAAATCTTGGCGATCCCAAATCGCATTCGCCTTAGCCAGCACCTGCTCTACTACGGTAAAGAACGGCAAGCGTAGGCTATTAGGCACCAGATTAGATTGCTTTAACCAGGCAAGTGGCTCGGCGCCTAAAATCTGCGGATTCAGCGGTTCACGTTCAGCAAATACCGTTTGCGCCGCGTACTGATGTATACGACCGATGAACCGACCCACTAATTCCAGCTGCTCTAAATTATCGACTTCGAAGGCGCGACCACCCAAGGAAGGAAACAGGGTAAATCGATAACCTTGGTACTTGTGTAACGTATGGCCTTCGATAATTACAGGTACGGCAATCGGGATATCTTCTGCCGCGAGTGCGAGCGCATAATCATGTTCCTCTTGGATCTGCGCATCGCTCCAACGGTCTGGGCGATAGAACTTCACCACATAACGCAGTCCTTCATCGCTACGGAACTGATAAACGCGGTTCTCGTAACTGTTCAGCGCGAGTAAGCCCGTTTCTGGGTACACGCCCAGACTTTCGATCGCATCTAAGATCAAATCCGGCGTTAGGGCTTGAAAATGGAACTCTGCGCCGCTAGAACTCGTGGTTGGTGGCGTCATATTCTGACTCATATTCAGTTCACTCTTAGGTGAGGTTGCAGCAAAGTGGCTAAGTATTCCAGCACCTCAAAATCGGCTTCTCGTTCGGTCGAGAGCCAGCAAATGTTGCCGTAAAACTCATAATTGAGCCATAACTGGCTGCCTTCAAATTCTAATAACCATTGATGCCTGTCGGCGCCCCACTGACGCTCGCGCACAGTGCAATCGAGCGCCGCGGCTAAGGGTTCGGCAAAGTCGGCGAAACGATCAAAATCGATATCCGCACTGACCGCTAAACTTAAGGCGTTTCTATCTAAGCTAATGGTATCTAAGCTTATGGCTTTTAAATGCGTGCTTGGTAATTTCATGCTTGTTATCCCATCAACTACTACATGACATGATCAAACCTTGGCCCCAGTCCGGTGGACGCTTGGCTAAGTCTTCATGCTCTGCGTGTTCGGCAAAGGGCTGAGTTAAGATTTTTTGCAGCAAATGCAGCGGCGCAAGATTACCCTCTTCCACCGCGATTATCGCCTCTTGGGCTAAATAGTTACGCAAAATATATTTGGGATTCACACTATTGCGCTCAGTTTGCCACGCAGGGATATCAGCCACCACGCCCAATCGCTGTTGATAGGCTTGATACCAAGCATCAAACTGACTGACATCGATAAAGTCATCCCGTAGCACACTGTGTTTGCTGGTTGGATCTAACTTGCCTAATTGACGCCAAGTCTGAGTGTAATCGAGTTGATTTTTCTCCATCAGCACAGTAAATCGACCTATAAGTTCAAGATCCTGTTTGTCTTGCTCCACCGACGAAACATCCACTGCTGATAGACCTAGTTTTGCCCGCATCAAGCGCAAATAAGGCTGCACTAGCGCCTCTTGGTATTGATTAAGAATGGCAATTAAGTCATCGGATGGGATCACTGGTGTGAGCGCCTGCGCTAAACGTTGCAAGTTCCACAAACCGACTCCCGGCTGCTGACCAAAGGCATAGCGACCTTCGGGATCAGAATGATTACAGATAAAGTCTTCTTGGAATGTATCGAGGAACGCAAAGGGACCGAAGTCAAAACTGTCACCTAGAATCGACATATTGTCTGTGTTCATCACGCCATGGGCAAACCCGACCGCCTGCCAGTGGGCAATCATCTTAGCGGTATCTTGCACTACCTGTAAAAACCACGCTTTATAACCTGCGGCATCACAACTCAAATGGGGATAATGCTGAGTAATAGTGAAGTTGAGTAATTGAGTCAGCTTGTCGGCACGGCCGCGCTCACTGTGGCAGAAAAACTCGAAATGACCGAAACGAATGTGGCTGCGGGCTAAACGTACGGTAATGGCTGCGGTTTCTTGGCTCTCACGCCATACGGGCAAATCAGAGCCAATCACGGCCAAAGCGCGGGTCGTCGGCACCTGCAGATGATGCAGCGCCTCAGAGACTAAAAACTCGCGCACCGCGGAGCGCATCACAGCGCGGCCATCACCACGGCGCGAATAAGGCGTCGGACCGCCACCTTTAAGGGCGACATCCCATGCGCCATTTGGACCAATCGCTTCACCTAAAATGATCGAACGTCCATCCCCTAAGCGCGGCGTGTAACCGCCAAATTGGTGGCCGCTATACACTTGGGCATAGTAGGTCGCGCCATCGACGGCAGCATTGCCAGATAAGCCCAATAACAGCTCATCGGTGGGCTGGCTCAAGCCAATCAATTGGGCGGCGTCATTACTCCATGCCAGCCATTCAGGCTTAGTTATCCCTTGTGGATATACTTGCGAGTAAAACTTAGGCAGCTGAGTAAAAAAATCCTGTTTAAACTTCATCTTGTCCACCTATTGGCTCATGGTCTTGCAAACCAGCACCGACTTATCGTCGAACTCGCATAGGTGCCCACATTGATAAGATCCAAGGCCAAAACCACTCACGCCAGAACGACTTAGACGTTGCATACCATGAGCCTTGCTCTGGCATTGCGCTAGAGTATCGTAGTAACCATTAATATCTTCGGCCTGCAAAGGTGTCACCGGAATGGCACTCACATCGGTATAATAAAATAGGGTCCATTCTGGGGTTTTAGTACAGCCACTGAGTAGCAATAATCCAAGCCCGAATAAGACATTCGGTAAGGCATAGCTTAGTTTCATTTTTCCCCTATTAAGCCCATAAAAAAAGCGAACATTAGTTCGCCTTTTGCGCATTCAGTTAGCAGGGATTCTACACTGCTTAGACGAGGGAAATAACCGCTTTTCGACTAAGGGTTTACCCGCTAAGCGCTCCCTACAACATATCAAGCCGTGGTTGCTTTAGTCTGTGCTTTCTCAATCCGGTTGATTCGGCCCTCAAAGCCTGTGACAGTGCCATCGCTCAGCCCAAGCTCGAGTGCTTTACGACAGATGACAATGGCGGCATCGAAGGCTTGAGTATCATTTAGCAAGGTGGCTAAATGCAGGAAACCGGAAGATTTAAGCTCAGTATCTTTGCCTTGCTCGGCGCTAGCCGCTTGGAACAGTGCAATATACTCTTCCGCTAATTGAGCACCATAGTTGAGGTAATCCGCCGATTTACGCTGTTTGTAGCATTCAGCTATCATATTTTGCAGCGCGGTATAGCGAGCACTGGCTGACGTCGCTCCTTGATACTCCTCAAAGGCCCGAACTAAAGTCACATTCGCCCAAGCCCCTGGCGCACCGACCTCAGAACGTGTGTTCGATGCTGGCTCTGCGTCAGCTTGTTCATCTGTAGGCGTAGTGCCTAAAATGATCACCGCCTCTTCGTTATGGGCTGCAGGTATATCGACTTCGATGATATCTGTGTCTAGCGCCACCGAAATGCTCGCAGGGCTTTCGGTCTCACGGGGCATTAATTCGGCTTCAACTTCGATAACGGGCTCTACTTCAGCCACGCCAGTATCCTCAACCCTTTTAACTGGCTCAGGTTCTAAACGCTCGGGCTCAGCAGCGGAGAAAATAGGTGCCTCTTCGGTGGGAACTACAGGTTTTACCGAGGTCGACTTGGGTTTCATCGCCTCTTGTTCTTCTTTCGCTAATCGCTGCGCGCGAAGGAATAAAAACACCCCGACAGCAATCAGTATAAATACGACTAAGATCTTCATTCTTGTTCACCTTTGATGGCCGCTTCTCATCAGAAGCCGTGTCAATGGGTTTGCCAACGTCCATCAGGACAGTGTCCATGGCAACCGAGTCTAGCTAAAAATTGAGCAGAGATTAACCGCTATTAAAGTCCATTGTGTCGGTGCAAATCAAGTATTTATGCCTTTTTATACGATCTTGCGCTCAAATAGTTATAGCCAATTGCGCTAGACTGGCACAATCGAGTTCCCTAATCCCCCCATCCACCTGCTTATAACAAACATAAGGAAAACCTGATGCAAAGTATTCTTATCGTGGCCCATGCCAGTCCCTACGGAACAGAAAAGCTATTTAATAGCTTACGCATCGCATTAGCCCTGAAGGATCAGGACGAGCAAGCGGTCGATCTTAAACTTTTTCTCATGTCAGATGCCGTGTTTGGCGCACTCAAAAATCAAACCACACCTGACTTAAGCTACAACCTGCAGCAGATGTTTGAAATTCTCTCGGCACAGCAAGTTCCGATTCTACTTTGCAAGACCTGCGCTAAAGCACGAGGCGTCACTGCGGAAATGATTATCGAAGGTGCGCACATAGGCACACTACAAGATTTAACTCGCTGGACACTGGTCGCCGACAAAGTGATGCATATCTAAGGTTTATTTTTAGGTGTGACATTGGGGATAGTTGGATTATTTAAAGCCCCATTTTGTGCGCACCTTCATAAATTGGTGCTTTCGTTTTGTCAGCGCCAATTTCACTGCCTATGATGGGATATCCGAGTGACAAGCTAAGGTATTCCAATGGGCACAGCCACACTGCTTACGGGCAAACTCCTGTACGAACACCAAACCATTGCCGCAATGGTGACAATTTATTGCAAGGCGAAACACCAAGGCCAAGACGCGACGAGCCTATGTGCAGATTGCATTGAGTTATTGGATTATGCCGCAACACGCCTAGATCGCTGCCCCTACGGACAAAACAAACCCACTTGTAATAAATGCCCAGTGCATTGCTACAAACCCGCGCAGAAACAAATCGTCAAAGAGATCATGATCTTTTCTGGTCCACGGATGTTATTACCGCATCCCGTTCGTGCAATCAAGCACTTACTCGCAGAACGCATTCCTGTTCCCAGCGTTGTGCCCGAGGCGGCTTCAAATCGCCATCAGCGCATAGCAAGCCAACAGAAAAACTAACGGCGATACTTTTACCGAGCCGATTTCCCTGATATAACAGGGCTCGAGGTATCGCATATGAACGAGTTTCATAGTTTTTTCACTCAAGCTTACTGGTGGTTGTCATTATTTGGAGGCGTACATTGCCTCGCGTTAGCTATTTATATTCGCTATTTTTATCACCCAGACGCTAACCAAAAACTCCTCGCCGCTTTCTTAAGTCTTATTGCTCTATACTTCCTCACGGGTATGTTGAACCGCGATAACAGTCCAATTCCCATTCATATCCTATTCAATCTGATTAACCCTATCTATTTTTTGCTCATGCCTTTGCTCTATCTATATTGCAAACGCAGTTTAGCACCAACCAATAAACCGCTAGGGTTTTCAAAGCATTACTGGCCATCTGCATTCACATTAGTTTTCGCCATTTTAGATATTGCCCTAAGATTAACTGCGCATCCCATCAACGAGTGGCAACCCATAGCTCTGATGCTTAAAGAAATGAGTATCAGCCAATGGGGCGCTCTACTCCCAGCGCTGTTATCTGTACAAACCTGTTTTTACTTTATCGCGCTGTGGATGTTGTTTCGTCGACATAAGCGCAATCAAAGAGATGTCACTCAAACCCAAGAGGCGCTCGGCACCATTCGGTTTCGTTGGTTGATAAGCTTGACCTTGGCCATGTTGTTGAATTGGTTAATCCGCGTATTTGTGGTGATTTTGCCTTTCTATCTTGGTGATAATCTATCGCTACTTTCCCACGCATTGCCAAGGCTGACCTTACTACTGAGCATGTATATGCTGGCGGTGTATGGGCTAAAGCAAATCACCCGCTCTGCCTACTTAAAAGGCCGCATGGCCGAACCAGAGTTAGAGCAACGCCCACTCGTCATTGAAAATATTCTCACCCCAGAGGAGTATGAATTTTTGCATCAAGTTCAGCAGGACGATGCAGAAAAAAACCAAGGTTCTTCGCCACCTAAGAACTAATTGGCGAAACTGCACTCCAATCATCACCACCAATATCACTCCAACCATTAAGTCGAACACTGAACCTAAGCTGACACATATGTCACTTTTGGCTGTTATTTGTGTCGATAAAGGCTAGTCTGGAACAACTAAAGACTTGAAGAGGCGTTACCATGAAATCATTTTTAACAGCCATTGCGGCATCAACATGCCTTATTGTGAGCCTATTTGCTGCCCCAACTGCACATGCAGATGAAAGCTACGATCAGGCAGTAGTCAATTTCCAAAAAGCGAAAGAAACCAGTAAATTTTTCGATACAGCCTATGGCTATGCTTTATTCCCAACTGTGGGTAAAGGCGGAATTGGGATCGGCGCAGCCTATGGCAAGGGCCGAGTCTACCAAGGCGGTGCCTATATGGGTGATTCGAGTCTGACTCAATTATCCATCGGTTTTCAATTAGGTGGACAAGCCTACAGCGAGATCATCTTCTTTAAAGATGCCAAAGCCTATGAAGCCTTCACGAGCGGCAGTTTCGAGTTTGACGCCCAAGCGTCGGCAGTTGCCATCAACATGGGAGCAAGCGCTCAAGCAGGAACCACAGGCAACTCAGCAGGCGCAGGCCAATCGGGTGGTAATCGCTCGGCGAGCGGCTCTTATATCAACGGTATGGCAGTATTTACCGCAGCAAAAGGCGGCTTAATGTTTGAAGCCGCTCTTGCGGGTCAAGCCTTTAGCTTTGAGCCTAAAGCTAACTAAGACGAGCCATTCGGCTGTGATATCAAACGGCGAGCCTAAATGCTCGCCGTTTTTTCTTAAATGATTACCTCAAGCTTCTGACTCAGATGTTCTAACTAAAACCAAGTCATTAGAATTGAGCAACATAAGTTGAAATGTATATAGTTGTGCGATTGGGAATAGCGACATAATGACGTGTATAAAACAGGCTGAAATAGAGAGAGTTGTTTGCTCAAAATCAAAAAACTTCAGTTAACAAAATACCCTCCATACTTTGGTGGGCATTGAATAAAAACAACCGCAACAACTCAGGGATAGCTTAGGTAAGTATTAAGCACCATCTGATATCGCTTTATGCCGAGGCAGTTTGATTGAGATAAGCGCCGCTAACGCAATAAATGCCGCCGATATCCACAGACAAGCCGCCATGCCATACACTTGATACACCCAGCCAGACAACACAGTCCCGATCAAACGCCCCATAGCATTAGCCATGTAGTAAAAACCCACATCTAACGATACGCCATCTTCATCCGCATAACTGACGATAAGATAGCTGTGTAATGAAGAGTTGATCGCGAATAAGGCGCCAAACAGCATCAATCCCCAAATCAGTATATTCGCGGCATGGAAGTCATAACTTATCGCCAGCGCAATGCCTGCCGGCACTATGCTCAATATCGCCGCCCAACCTAAGGCGCTACGTCCATCGGGAACCTTGTTTTTGCCCGCCGACTTTGTCCCCGTCAAGCGAGGTGCGAAGCCTTGCACTATGCCATAACCTATCACCCAGAGTGCGAGAAAACCGCCGACATACCAATGATCCCAACCAAAGGCTGAGGCCAAATAAACGGGTAAAGCCACCACAAACCACACATCCCGCGCACCAAACAAAAACATGCGTGCGGCAGAAAGCGTGTTTACCGCCGGACTCTTAGAGAAAATTTCCGTGAACTTAGGTTTGTTTTTGGCTTTACCTAAATCGCGCTGCAAACTTAACAGACTAAAAATCCACACCAGCAATAGGCAAATCGCCATGCCTAACACGGCCTGCTGGAATCCCAGGGTCAGTAAGGCGCCGCCCAAGAAGAACCCCGCGCCCTTTAGCGCATTTTTGGAGCCAGTGAGCATAGCAACCCACTTATACAGCTCACCCTGAGCATCATTGGGCACCAACAACTTGATACTGCTTTTAGCGCTCATCTTATTGAGATCTTTAGCGATACCCGACAAGGCCTGCGCCGCCATAACCCAAGCAACCGTCAGCATACCGCTAGGCACAAGCAGCATGCTAAGGGCGACAATCTGCATAAATAGGCCCACATTCATGGTCTTATTTAAGCCTAAACGCGCCCCGAGCCAGCCGCCGACTAAGTTCGTTACCACCCCAAAGATTTCATAGAAGAGGAATAGCATGGCAATTTGCAGCGGGCTATAACCTAAGCCATGAAAATGGAGCACCACTAACATACGTAATGCGCCATCGGTAAGCGTGAATGCCCAATAGTTGCCTGTGACCACCAAATACTGGCGGATCTCGGGTGATATGTTAGACAAGAACCCTGTCAGCTTACCCATAAAGCTTATGCCTTATCCATCAGACCGACCATGCGGGCCAGTTCGACGGTGCGATTGGTATAGCCCCACTCGTTGTCATACCAAGCGTAGAGTTTGACCTGAGTGCCATTGATTATCATGGTCGATAGCGCATCGATAATGCTCGAACGCGGATCGGTTTTATAATCGACTGAGACTAATGGACGTTCCTCATAACCTAAAATGCCTTTTAGCGGTCCGTCTGCAGCTTCTTTTAACAGGCGATTGACCTCAGCTTCGGTCGTTTTGCGACTCACCTCGAACACGCAATCGGTTAATGAGGCATTCGCTAATGGCACCCGCACCGCATGGCCGTTGAGCTTACCTTTGAGTTCAGGGAAAATATGGGTAATGGCCGTCGCTGAGCCTGTTGTCGTAGGGATAAGGCTTAAACCACAGGCCCGCGCCCGGCGGAGATCTTTATGCGGTGCATCTAAGATAGTTTGAGTGTTGGTAATATCGTGAATAGTCGTCATGGAACCATGCACTATGCCGAGGTTTTCGTGGATCACTTTGACGATTGGCGCCAAACAGTTAGTAGTACAGGAGGCCGCAGTCACAATCGGATGAATGGCTTTGTCATAGAGTTGATGATTCACTCCCATGACAACGTTTAACACGCCCTCTTCTTTAACGGGCGCTGTGACCACAACGCGTTTAACGCCTTGATCTAAATAAGCTTGTAGCACTTCTTTGGTTTTCATCTTACCCGAGGCTTCAATCACTACATCGCAGGCGGACCAATCGGTTTCGGCGATGGTTTTATTGCGAGTACAGCGAATACGCTTGCCATCGATAATGATGTCATCACCATCGGCATTGGCTTCGTACTGCCAGCGACCATGCACAGAGTCGAATGTCAGCAAATGGGCTAAGGTCGCCGCATCCCCTGCGGGATCATTAATCTGCACAAACTCAACCTCTTCCCAGCCCCAAGCGGCGCGTAATGCTAAACGTCCCATACGGCCAAAGCCATTTATCCCGATTTTGATTGTCATACCAGCATCCTTCACACTCAGTTTTATATTAGGTGTTTTATATTATTTGTTTAAGATTAAAGCGTTATCTGTTCGATATAGCCGCGTTGATGCACATTGGTTAAGGCATTAGGGCGAATGGATTGCACTTGAGTTATCACTTCTGCCAAGGAGCCTCCCGCCAGTAACAGCAAGATTGCCGCCATTAATCCTGTGCGACCGGAACCACCGCGACAATGAATCGCAATCGTCGCTTTGTTTTGCATCAAGGTCAGCAGTTCTGCTCTGTGCTTTACAAACGCTAACTCAAATTCCTCTGCGGGCGATGCATCATCTTCTATGGGTAAATGCAGCCAAAGGATCCCCGCTTCACGGCAAATATCGGGCAATAATGCAGCTCCAAATGTTTGCAATTCGGCCAACGGCATTAAAGTGATAATGACCTCAGTCCCCGCATCTTTAAGATTGGCAACTGCATCCGCTAGGGGGACAGATTTAGTCCCAGGGCAAGGGGTAAAAATCAACCTAGCGCCACTCTCTAGCGGCAAAATATCAAATGGATGTGACATTAAAGTGTTACCCCACTAACCAGGATTCAATCATGGCTCTATGGGGAATGGAGCCCCAATGCACTAGCTTCTCATCAATCACCACAGCGGGCGTACTCATCACCTTATAATCCATGATGACTTCTGGATTGGTTTCCTTCACCAGAGAAATACCGATGCCCTTCTCGTTGGCAATGGCCGTAATGATCTCAGCGGTTTTAGTGCATTTAGCGCATCCGCTACCTAATACTTTGATGTTTAACATTTTTATAATTCTCACAGAATGGGACCTATAGCGTTAAAGATCCAACCGATTAAGGTGAATGAAATCAATAAAATAGCAAAAACGATGGCCAGCAAACGCCATTGCATCACCTGCTTGAGCAAAATGAACTCGGGAAAACTGGCGGCAACCGTTGCCATACAAAATGCTAATGTCGTCCCTACGGGCAAGCCATTAGTGATAAGGCTCTCCATGATAGGGATAACCCCTGTGGCATTGGAATACAGAGGAATACCAATCAATACCGCCGCAGGAACTGACCACCATTGACCATCGCCTAAGTGGGCTTCAATCCAACCGTCAGGCACAAATCCATGGAGTGCGGCGCCAAGCCCAACCCCAATAATGACCCATTTCCACACTCTGCCAAAAATCTCTAGGGTCTCGCCTTTCGCAAATTCATGCCGTTCCGTTAACGTCATGGATGTTGATGTTATACCCTCGCTATTATCGTGACTTGCTTGCGCCTTACCTTGTTCGAGTGCTTTGGCGGCAAAGGACTGCAGCCAACGCTCAGCGCGAATCGTGTCCAAAAATGCCCCCGCCAACATACCCACTGACATGCCGACTAGCACGTATATCACAGTGAACTGCCAGCCCAGCAGACTCACAAGCAACAGAACGGCGACTTCATTAATTAACGGCGAAGTGATCAGAAACGCCATAGTGATCCCAACGGGGATCCCCGCGGAAGTGAAACCTAAAAAAACCGGAATACTCGAACATGAGCAGAATGGGGTAACAGCGCCAAAACCCGATCCCATAATGTAACCGACAAAACGATTTTTACCCGCCAAGTAATCCCGAACACGCTCGACATTGAGCGAGGCCCGCACCAAAGCGATGCCATAAATCATCAGCAACAGGAGCGCAAAAATCTTAGTGGTATCTTCAATAAAAAAATGGATGGCGTCGGCGAGCTTAGTATTGGGCTCTAACCCCATCAAATCAAAAGTTAACCAGCTCGCTAAATCTGAAAATATTTGCAGCATTGTTACGCCACCTTAATATTAAGCAAAACTTTAGACACGTAAATATATGAAAAAACGTATATTTGAGGTTAAATTTTTGCTGCTAGTCTTCTAGCAGCAAGCTTTAGCACGGTCAGGACGCCCGCCCATCTTGCACAAATTACGCATATTTTCTTCAAGGAATACAGTGTTTTGGTTGGTAACTTCACTCAGCACTAACTGACTCCATTCGGGTAAGTCATTATTGATACGATAGAAAATCCATTGCCCCTGACGGCGATCAACTAATAAACCGCATTTACGTAATTGGGCCAAATGTCGCGAAATCTTAGGCTGGGTCTCTTGCAATGCCTCGGTCAATTCACAGACACAGAGCTCTCCCTCTTGCTGGATCAACATCATGCAACGCAAGCGGGTTTCATCGGCTAAACATTTAAAAAACTGGGTTGGATTAATCATTGATGCCCTTAGACTGAACTAATACAAACATTTTGATCCTTTTGTTAACTTTCCTAAAGGTTCATTCAAACAGCAAGCTGTGAGCGGTAAGAAACAACACTCGTTTTTCATGGCTATGGATCTTTTGGAAAGACCTTGTACAATATATACGAATTTTCATATATGTAAATATCCGTATATAAGATCACCTTAAGTTTCACGCATTAGCCAAAATGGTGTTTAAGTATAGTGTTCAACACTAAGATACATACGAAAATTCACATATAAAAAATCATTCAAACCCACCGACAATATCGTTAGGTGAGGGCATTATTTTATGATTACGGGTAGACAATCTCTACCCTTTTAGGAGCTTGTATGTGGTTAGCAGGGGCAATTTTTGTTCTCACCATAGTGTTAGTAATTTGGCAACCTAGGGGCTTAGGCATAGGTTGGAGTGCCACCTTAGGCGCCGTATTGGCCTTACTGTTAGGAGTGGTACAGTTAGGTGATATTCCTGTGGTGTGGAATATTGTCTGGAATGCGACCGCCACCTTTATTGCCGTGATCATCATCAGTTTATTATTGGATGAGTCGGGATTTTTCGAATGGGCCGCGCTGCATGTGGCCCGTTGGGGCAAAGGTCGTGGCCGCTTACTCTTTACTTACATAGTGTTACTCGGCGCGACTGTTGCCGCCTTATTCGCCAATGATGGCGCGGCGCTGATCCTCACCCCCATAGTGATTGCTATGTTACTGGCTCTTGGCTTTAGCGCCGGAGCGACCTTAGCCTTTGTGATGGCGGCGGGTTTTATTGCCGATACCGCGAGTTTGCCGTTAATTGTCTCTAACTTAGTGAATATCGTTTCCGCGGACTTCTTCAACATAGGCTTTAACGAATATGCCGCTGTGATGGTGCCTGTCGATATTGCCGCTATTAGCGCCACCTTAGTCATGCTGCATCTGTTTTTCCGCAAAGATATTCCCGCGACCTACGACTTGCAAAAACTGCGCGAGCCTAAGGCCGCCATTCGCGACCCTCAAACCTTTAAAACCGGTTGGGGCGTATTAGTCTTACTCTTGGTGGGCTTTTTTGGCTTAGAACCCCTCGGTGTACCCGTGAGTTTAGTCGCTGCCGTGGGTGCCCTGATCCTGTTTATGGTCGCCATAAAAGGCCATGCCATAGATACCACTAAGGTACTGCGCGGCGCGCCATGGCAGATAGTGGTCTTTTCACTGGGCATGTATCTGGTAGTTTATGGTCTTCGCAACGCAGGCTTAACCGATTACCTATCGAGCGTATTAAATAGCTTGGCAGAACAAGGGCTTTGGGCTGCCACTATGGGCACGGGCTTCTTGGTCGCGTTTTTATCCTCCATCATGAACAACATGCCCACAGTGTTAATCGGCGCCCTGTCGATAGACGGTAGCAATGCAACTGGCGTGATTAAAGAGGCCATGATTTACGCGAACGTAATTGGTAGCGATTTAGGCCCTAAAATCACCCCCATAGGCAGTTTAGCAACCCTGCTATGGCTGCATGTGCTGGCGCAGAAGAATATCAATATTACCTGGGGTTATTATTTCCGCGTCGGCATAGTGATGACGCTACCTGTGCTATTTGTCACCCTAGCGGCACTGGCGCTGCGCCTCTCCTTCTAATCTTCGTCCATGGGCACTAGAGCATCTGTTTAGTGCCTATGGATAAATTTATAAGCGATTATTTATCAGAGACATGTTATGACTAATATGATTGATGACAGCATTAAGATTTACCACAATCCAGCCTGTGGCACATCGCGCAACACCTTAGCATTGATCCGTAATAGTGGAGTCGAACCCCAAATCATCCACTACTTAGAAACGCCACCCTCCCGCGATGAATTACTTAAGTTAATTAATGAGATGAAAATCTCTGTGCGTTCATTGCTACGTAACAATGTTGAACCATTTGAACGACTAGGACTTTCTGAAGACACATTTAATGATGAAGAACTGGTTAACTTCATGCTGGCTTATCCCATTTTAATTAACCGTCCTATCGTCGTTACGCCGCGAGGCACAAAACTCTGTCGCCCGTCTGAGACAGTGCTTGATATTTTGACCAAAGCACAACAAGGCTCTTTCACCAAAGAAGATGGCGAAATCATCATTAATGAACAGGGACAAAGAGTTCGCACATGAAACCACTAAACCACGATATGCCAGCGCTCAAGCAAGAATTAATGGTTAATAACATGGATATGGACTGTTTTAATCTAACTCCTTTAACCCACCCGCCTAGAATACTGATGCTTTATGGCTCAGTACGAGAGCGCTCCTATAGCCGACTGACGACGGAAGAAGCCGCTCGACTATTAACACACATGGGCGCAGAGGTGCGTATTTTTAACCCTTCTGGACTTCCACTTCCTGATGATGCGCCTGACAGTCATCCCAAAGTCATGGAACTAAGAGAAATGGTACGTTGGTGCGAAGGTATGGTGTGGTGTTCACCAGAACGCCACGGTGCGATGACCAGTATTATGAAAGCCCAAATCGATTGGATCCCTTTGGCTGAAGGTGCTGTCCGGCCTTCACAAGGTAAGACATTAGCAATAATGCAGGTGAGTGGTGGTTCACAGTCCTTCAACACACTAAACCAAATGCGTATATTGGGACGATGGATGCGCATGTTCACCATACCCAACCAGTCTTCAATCGCAAAAGCTTGGTTAGAGTTTGACGAGGCAGGCCGAATGAAACCTTCGCCTTACTACGATCGCGTAGTTGATGTTATGGAGGAATTGATGAAATTCACTTTACTCCTGAGGGGCAATGTTAATTTCCTCACGAACCGATATAGCGAACGCAAAGAAAGCGCTTCAGAGCTATCAACCCGAGTAAATCAAAAAGAAATATAGATTAAACACTAAAAGTATTCTGAACTATGGAGCAAAAGATTAGCCCAGCGCCAACTTTTGCTCCAGATAAGAACCATCACGCCAAATAAGTACATTCCAAATACACGAGTGAGCACCTAAATCCTTAAAGCCAGCTAAAAACTCTCTGTAACTTGCTATTAAAGATGCAATTCGTCCATTTGCTTGAATTCATGTTTAATCTGTTGATATTGCGATGGCCATTCATCGTACCAAAGAGCAAACTCCTCTACAGGCATAGGCCGAGCAATGCCATAGCCTTGGCACAATTGGCAGCCCAATTCAGCTAAACTTTTACCATGGGCAATGGTTTCAACACCTTCAGCAATCACATTAAGATTAAATACTGACGCTAAGCGGATAACACCCTCCACAATACGCCAATCATCTTCGCTATCGAGCATACCTCGCACAAAACTCTGATCAATTTTTATCGTCGATATGGGTAATTGGCGTAAATACGTTAACGACGAATAACCTGTACCAAAATCATCTAGGGAAAAATGAACACCCAAACGCTTACATTCCTGAAGGATATCAATTGCCAATGTCATATCTTCAATGGCGGCACTCTCTAAAATTTCCAATTCTAGATCCGAAGCCGTCAAATCGGGATATTGCATTAACGTCGATTTTAAGAACGCGCTAAAGTGTTCAGCCAATAGCTGCCGAGCGCTTACGTTAATACTTACTGCTATCGGACGACCACTCTGCTGCCAATTTTGCCATTGCGCTACTGCAGTATTGATAACCCATTCACCTAAAGCAATTTCAAGATCACTGCCTGCAATATCCGGTAAAAACTCACTCGGACCGACTATGCCTCGCAGTGGATGACGCCAACGAATTAAGGCTTCCGCACCAATAATTTTACCAGTAGCGAGATTCACTTTTGGTTGGTAAAACATCACAAATTCATGACGTTCAAAAGCTGATTTAAGTTCTTCTAACCAAGTTCTCCGAGCAATAATGTTACGATCAATGTCAGGATCAAACATTTGGAAACGATTCTTACCTGCAGATTTTGCCATATACATGGCTTGGTCGGCATGGCGCAATAAAATGTCGGGGTCAACGTTATCCTCTGGATACAAACTCACACCAATACAAGCCGTTAAACAAAGATTTAAATCGCCGATTGATATCGGCTGATCGACCGCCGCCAGTATTCGTAATAGTACTTGAGTACATTCTTCCTCAGACATCATCTCAAATAAGATAACGAACTCATCGCCTCCTACCCGGGCCAACGTATCTTGCTGCCGAATCACCACAGACACATTATTTGCAATCGCGATCAACAGTTGGTCACCAACCTCATGGCCATAACGATCATTGACCACCTTAAACCCGTCAAGGTCCATAAAACACACGGCACAGAGACTGCCATTACGTTGAACATGGGCAATCATTTGCTGAAAACGGTCTAAAAGTAAGCGACGATTTGGTAATCCTGTGAGTGCATCATAATTTGCCACGCGATCTAACTCAGTCTCATGGGTCTTTAATAACGTGATATCGGCTTGAGTTCCTGAAATCATCAACGCTCGACCTTGACTATCCTCTTCAACAACTCGCCCCTTACACAATATCCAGCACAGCTCGCCAGTCTTTTTAATGCAGCGCACTTCCAACTCTATACTGCTTGTTTTATGGATGAGATGCTGTAGAACCTGTTGCTCTATATTTTGCACATCTTCGACATACACATATTGGCGCCAATTATTAACCGTCAACTTCATCTCGCCAGCTTGATATCCCAAAATGGCTTCAAATCTTGGGCTGATTTGCACTTCTCCAGTAACAGCATTCCAGTCCCAGAATCCTTGTTCAGAACCTTGAATAACCCTTTGTAATTGTGCTGTTTGAGCCGCTAGTTGTTGTTGAAGCTGTCGCGCCTGGGTAATATCTTGCACTGTACCGTGCAATTTAAATATCTTACCGTGCGGATCACGCTGTGCTTGACCCCTAGCCATAATCCAGCGATGGGCACGATTAGGATCTAGCAACTCAGCTTCGCATTCATACTCTTCTCCCGTATGCACACATCGCATCACCAGCGTACTTAACGCTTGCCAACTCTCAGGAGTAAATAATTTCTGCACTTGTTCTATCGAAGGGGCAGCTTCTTTATATGGCAAGCCATAAATCACAAAAACCTGTTCAGACCAAGTATGCGAATCAGTAACTAAATCCCACTCCCAACTGCCAATCCCTGATAATTGTTGTGCTTGTTTTAATCCCAACTCACTAATGAGTAAATGTTCAGCATTTTTTTCTTGAGTCGTGACATCCCTTGCTATTCCAAATAAGCCACAAATTGCACCTTGAGCGTCAAACACAGGACCTTTGGTCACTTGAAAAATGGCTGCTTCACCCTGAATATGTAAATACTCTTTATGTGTGGTGACCATTCCGGACACTAATACAGTGCGATCTTTTTCTTGGATAATATGAGTCGAGTCAGCATCAAAAATATCAGTGTCATCTTTGCCCAAGATGTCACTCATACTCTTGCCGACAAAGGTAGCGGCACCTTGGTTGACCAAGATGTAACGCCCCGCCAAATCCTTCACAAAAATACCATCGGTTGTTTGAGAAACCACAGAATCGAGCAGTTGATGATTCACATCCAATTTCTGTAATGAGGCGCGTAAATAGCCGCTTAGTGCACTGATCACTATGCCGTAAACACTTAGACTAATAAGCTGTAACCAATCGACAGAATGAATATTGTCGAGACTATTGGCGGTTGGATGAAGATAATAGACACACAGAACAGAGAGACATGTCGCGACTAATCCAGGGGCAAATCCGCCAGCAATCGCGCTTAATGAAATAGGCAACATAAAAATCAGCAATAGTAAGCGCTGGTGCTGCTCAGCTGAAAGCGAATTGGCAAACCATAGCGTTATCAGCGTAAAACTCAATATCGCAATGTATTTAAGCCATGAGATATTACTTATCGCTACAGAGCGAGCAAAGGTTATTTCAAGCAAATTACCCGATGGAGCATTATGACGGTCAGGAACGGCATTCAGAACAAAAAGTAGGATAAAGGCACTGGTAAATACAAAGAAAAAACCTTTAGCGAGGGATAAACGAAACACAGTTTCTGTGTCCGTAAATACAAGCAACAATTGATCGGATAAAAAGATCCATCCAAGCGCTGCAAGCGCATAAATAGCCACAGCTAAAATAATATATTGAGTCCGAGACTTATGATTATGTACAGTATTGTCAACCATCCTAACTCCATCACAACTAGCGCCATCAAAACGACTCCCTTGATCTATGATTGGCACTAACGCCAGCCAACAATAGGTGGTCATTCCACAGATGAACATCATATTTAAGCTAAAGACTATAACTTAAAAAGCATCAGTATAATCTAATAAAAACCCGAAAGAACAATGTAAAACATAAAAACCCAACAATTTAAATACCTAAAAAGGTAGATATTACTGGTAAAGATATAGGCCCATACCTGTGAGACTAAAAAATATATACAAGTATCATTAAAACCCATGTCTATAGAACTATCGCAAATGCAATGGAATATCATACTTCCTAAAAAGCTTGATTATCGAATCCTTATATAGTGGTTTGATAATGTAACCTTTAGCTCCTGCAGCTATTGCCTGCTGAACTGATGACTTATTTTTATTCCCAGTCAACATAACAATGGGCGTAATTGCATTTATTCCATTAGACTTATTAATGTGGTTAATAATATAAAACCCATTAGTATCAGGAAGATTTATGTCCATTAAAATAACGTCATATTTTTTCTTAGAAAGTAAATCTAACGCCATACGTCCAGACAATGATGTATCAAGTTCAATGGCATACGTTCTAAGAAGCATAATAGTTAAATTCAAACTAATGTGATCATCCTCAACAATTAACATCTTTGGCACTACAGGAACTTCAACTGATACAAGAGAATTTTTTGACTCCGAATACAATCGATTAAACGTGTATTTAGTATCAGGCACAGTTGTAGCTGCCTTATTGCTAACCTCAATATGCTCCTGTTCTGGCAAAGGGGCTTCTGCGACCATCGCCACATTTGATACATCAGTAACAACAAGTTCAAGTAAGTGCAACGCCTTACTTTGTAGTTTCAACAAAGCTGGTCTAATTTCATTAGAACGAATAAATGATAATATCTTCTTCAATGAAGCCAGATCTAACTCAGCAGTTCTATTACTTGCAAGGTGCGCTTCTGCCTTATCTAATGATTGCTCAATTTCAATCAAACTTAATTCAAAGCTATGTTCTAAATCCCTCTTGCGCTGAACACCTTTAAGGACAATCTCCTTGATATGCGAAGAGTAGTTATCTTGTACATTTACAAACTCTTCTACTTTTTTATATTTTCCTCTTAACCCAATTTCCCGCAATAAATGTGTACATATTATAATTGCTCTATGCACTTCATACATTGGTCTAGCGATTAAATAATCATTAATCACACCACTACGATAAGCTTCGTACGCTTCTCTTTCTTGATGTTTTGGAATAAGAGAAACAACGGCATGCTCACATATTTCTACAGCCTGCAACTCCTCTATGGCTTCGTAATAAATAAGTAAAGTTTCTTGTAACGTTTCAGCAGCAACAAGAATCACTTTGGGGGTTGATTGTTTGATTTGCTCAACAAGCTCAGCATTCGTTTTAATCACATGAATACGAGAAAAATGACGAATTAGAACACTTATCAATAATCTATCATTATCTTGGTCGTTCGTATAGAGAACGATATGCTCAAAATTGACTCTATCCACTAGCATTACTCCTTTGCATAAAAAACTCAATTAACGCAAATAAATCATCATCAACCTCTTGCCAACATTTTAAGATAACTTTGTAATCAATAGCATTGTTACGCGAAACACGCTCTAGTTCTTGGCAAGATAAATTTAATTTTTTTGCTCCTATGTAAAGAGAATTACTTTTAAGGGTATGGCTAATTGCAGTAATAATACGAAGATCATTATCCACAATTGCAGACCTTAATGCTTCACGCTTAACAAGTAAATTACTATAATATTGCTCTAAAAAAATAGATAACTCTTCATCGCTTATATCTTCACCTACAAAATTATATATATCTGACAAGTTGACTATCTGTAAGGTATCCACTAATTCCTGCGGTGTTTCATCACAACAGAAAAAACTATTATCAAAATAACTATTATCAGTTTTGACTGTAGACTTTTTTAAACTTGCATTATTTGACAAAGTGACTTTTACTTCATCTAAAAGGCCAATCAAATCATTCAATGTCAAAGGCTTTACAAGTACGCGATTTGCTCCAGCCTGCAAACATTCATCTTTACATATGTCGCCATGATCAGCGGTCAACATCACAATAATCGATGGTGCTAATTCCCGATACCCTTCAACTTCTCTAATGACACCAATGAGGTCTGAGCCCGATATAGTTGGCATTATCACATCAGAAATAACGACATTAAATTTATTTGTCTTAAAAAGCTCAATTGCTTGCATCGGATCTTGAACACAGGAAACTATGACTCCAACAGATAATAACTGCTTTTCGATAACAAATAAGTTTTCTTGACAATCATCAATAACTAACACACTAATATTACTATAATCAGCACTATCCGAAGCCTGCTCGTCAATAATATTAAAATAATTTTTAACATTAACAAAATCAGTTACTGATTGAATTCTGAGTGGTGGATATGAAATTACTTCGTAGTCGGAGTTAGACTTAGAAAGTGACACTCTCCTTAACTCTGCAACTCTTTCTTTCCTTGTAAAAAGACTAGTTACAAATTCATTCTTTGAGATAATATCATTTTGATTCAAGTCAATAAAAAGTATTGAGCTTTCATTTTCAAATTCCAGTAATTCATTACTTGGTAAATATAGCAACTCGAAATCAAGCTCTTTGGAATATCTTGAAACTGATTCGTGAAAAATGGAACTGTTAGTATATGCTGTTACTGAAGCATCAATATCAGAACGATAGGAGCCGCTTACATCAGGTGCCGTAAAGTGACTATCTAAAGCAAAATCAATAACAAAATAGAAAACGCTACCATCACCGATACGACTAATAACCTGAAGGTCACTTCCCATTGAACGACATATACTTTTACTTATGTATAGTCCTAAGCCAACACCACCATACTGACGGTAAGAATTTGATGATGCCTGCTCATACTTACCGAACACTTTTGATTGTTCCTCTTCAGTTAAACCGATACCATTATCAATAACAGAAAACTTTAGTTTTACATTTTCGAATGACTGTTCCAGAACTTCTACTTCTAATAGAATCGACGAGTCAATTTTATTGGAAAACTTAATTGAATTGGAGATTAAATTATAGATAACTTGATTTAGTTTAACTTCATCACAAATAACCCTGCGATTAAAATTCAATGGCATA
Source organism: Shewanella sp. SM21 (assembly GCF_025654335.1). Classification (NCBI taxonomy): domain Bacteria; kingdom Pseudomonadati; phylum Pseudomonadota; class Gammaproteobacteria; order Alteromonadales; family Shewanellaceae; genus Shewanella; species Shewanella sp. SM21. The sequence goes on along the minus strand of NZ_JAKKRL010000011.1, from coordinate 60,157 downwards.
AAAAAGTCTAAATTAATGTCTTTTTTATCTGCTTGAAGGCTAAACGCATCAACAACAGATTCGCCTAACAACCTAACATCTACCGAGTCATTTTTAACATTTGCACTACTCTCATTTGTCTTTTTAAAATCCAACATACTATTAATGAGTAATAGAACTTGTTTTGAAGTACTGAATGCGACAGATAATAACTTCTTATCCTGTGCCCTTACATTACCTAAACTGAGCTCAATTAAGCCTAGCACTGCATTTAATGGTGTTCTAATCTCGTGACCTAGAGTGGCAATAAAATCACTTTGAAAGCTATTCAATTGTTCCAGATCTGAACATTTCTCTATTAATACTTTTTCTTTCTCATATCGTTTAGATTCATCTATAATTAATCCAAACCGAGTTCTATCATCAAGGAAGAAATCTCTATACTCAAAATACAACCCTGATTTAGTTTTAAAAGATAGGCATATTTTTTTATTAGTTGCACATTTATATCTAAACCACTTCATAATTCTATAATTATCTCTACCAACAACCTCATAGCTAACAATATCTTGAATTAAACTAAAAAATGACTTGCCAATATAATTATAAAAATGTAAATATGGGAAAAGGTATTTAACCCCGCCACCAATAAAATCAATATTACCAAGACTATTTACGACAAGAACACCATCTGAAGTAATTTCCTGATATCTAGAGTCATCACCCGCAGGATTCTCACACCTAAATTGGCTATACTCGAAATTTTTTGTTATTGACGCATCATGCTCTACAACACAGAGCACAATAAAATTTTTATTTGCCATCTTTAATAGGCTAAACTTTAAACAGTTACTTCCTATCATTAAGCATTCATTAGGCGTGATATTCTGTTTAATCTTTTCAAAATGCTGAATTATTTTTTTCTTGGCATTTTTTAAAAAATTATTATTTGAGAAAATTTGATTCTCGCCTAACCACTCCCCCTCAGGTGATAGCATAAATGCACAAGAATCAAACAAGTCTAAATCAATACCATTCATCATCGCATATCCTTATTGCAAACTAGCATTCATTACTACTGAACTGAATTTTTATACTGATTAAACCAGCTATACACTTTATCGCACGCAGAGATGAGCCTCTCAGGATCAATATTATAATTATCAATGAAATAATCGACAGTAACCCAATCACCTTTCATATACGCCAGAGTAAGTTGTAAACAATGAGCTAGGTATCCATGATTATTAAGTAAAGCACGCTTTATTTTCTGTTCAAGAGGAAGCGGCTCTATCGCTCTGTTCATCGGCTTATCTAAAATGGCATCTAAAGTAGATAATAATCCAGTCAAAAATGCTGACTCTTTCAACAAAGGAAATCCCATTAATGATATTAACTCTTCACATAACCGAGCCCTGATTATAGTATTATTAATTAACACAACTGGTTTATTTGGGTTAAGTTCAGCCAAAATAATGAGACTTACAAACTTACGAAGTTTATTTTCACCTAAAAAAATCATAGTCTGCTTAATTGAGGTAAATTCATTCACATGATCAAACTGACTTGAATTGACATACCTTAGTAATTTATAAGTAAGATCTAAATCTTGAGAAAAATAATTTTCAAGTTTTTTATAACTAAAATCAGACTTAAAAACCTCATTGTAAATAGACATAACAAAATGTTGTGTAGCACCTATTTCACTCCCTTCTATGAGTTCTGGTTTATAAAAATAATAACCTTGAAAATAATCAAAACCGAGTGACTTAGCTAGCCTATACTCTTCCAATGTTTCAACTTTCTCTGCAAGTAACTTTAAATTATACTTTCTAAATTTAGGGATCAGATGAGAAACACTATCTAAAGGCGTTGAAATTATATCAATTTTTATAAGTTTAAAAAAAGGAAAAAAACGTTCCCACTCAGGAGAATAAACAAAATCATCTAAAGCAAGATAATAACCCAAGTTAAATAACTCTTTAATTAAAATAAAGTTATCCTCACTTGGGCTAACAGTTTCCAATACCTCAACAATAATATTTTTGTATGGAAACATGTATAATAAATGGTCTTGCAAGAAATGAGATGGAAAATTAATTAATGCTGGCTTCCCTTCGGTTAAATCCTCTAGATCCATACTTAAATAACTATTTACAAACACTTTAGCTGTAGCAACATTGTCTGTAACACCCTGTGGGAAATAGTTATCCCGGCTATTTCTAAAGAGCAACTCATAAGCAACAACGTTTTTATTTCTATTCAGTATAGGCTGTCTTGCCATATAAAAGCGCATAGCTCACCTCTTCCCTTTGGGTCACTTAACTTTATAATCATTAGTGAATCAGTCCTTTAATTTTTCATTCTAGACCTAGGTGCATCATCTTTCAACAGCACTTTCTCAAGCCTACACTATAAATTGATATAAGTAGCGATTAAATCCGGCTTAAATCTCAGATTTATACTTAATTTAGGTGAATATTTAAGAAATCATACTCAAGATATAAATACCTATTTTGAGGTACAACCATCTTATTTATCCATAAAAATTAAGTATTAAATGAACCGCTATTCTAGTATCCAGCAACGAAATAAAATGAGTAAAATGAACAGTTAAAACTGAAAAAAACTATTATTAATCCTTTTAGACATAATGGACTTATTGGCTTATTGCCAGTTAATGGCGTCATTACATAGCAGTGATACTACTAGATGAAGAACTTACCGCACTAGGGTTTGCTGGCAAGGATGTCACAACGATTTGACTGGATTTGATGCGAGGCTGAGCCCGTGTAGTGTCGTTATCGACATAAACGGGCAACATAAGCAGGTGATGAACACAATTTTGAGCTAGCTTGATAACAACACTAGTCGTGTCCCCAAGGTTTGGGTGGTAATGCGACGGGTTGAGTGAGATCAAAATCGACTTTGAAATCGCGGTTTTCGCGCGTAAGTTGATAGCTAAACGTTGTTGGCGTAATTTCCATGTGCCACACATTCGTGATCGACTGGGTTAGTCCATTCTTGACGAAGTTATCGATAGATTCCCTATCGATTGGAAATGACTGTTTCTGTACTGTCCCATCATTCTTGGTATCACCGCCATACATGGTCACAGCATCTTCACTTCCATCCTGATGGCGATGGTCGTGCTTCAACTTAAGCCCTTGCTGCGTTTTAGTCAGCACCCAAGTACGCGAGTGGTCATCACCCACATGGAACGGGATCTTAAGCTCAGTGTCGCTACATTCACGCACGTGCATAATTAACGACTTGCCGCTAAAGGCCGAATCAGCCGTGTCACCCGATACCACTTTTCCCGCAAAGGCTTGGCCACAATGGGCCGCGATTTGTGCGAAAAACGTATTCTGCGTCTTGGTGGATAGCGACTCAACTTGAGCGGCGATGGATGGCAACGCGATAAAAGACAAACTGATAAGCCCGAGGCTCGGTAGGGTAATGTTGGGATTCATTATGTTCTCCACTTTTTTAGATGGAAAACACCCTAACACTAGGAAATAAATTCAAACTGAATTTCACCTAGTGTTAGTGATGATAAACCAAAGTGATTACCAGCCGATATAAGTACGCGATCGATTACCCAGACGCTTTTTGATAAAGCGAGCCGTCATAATACTGCCTACCATCATAAAAATGAAAATCCCAGCGGAAAAGAGCACGCTAGTCACAGCAGAACCTGGTGGGAAGCGGAAACGCATTACGGTTGCAGCCGTGTTAAATAGCATATCGAAGAGTGGATGAATAAAGAAAATTGCAAAACTCATCTCGGCAACTTCGACTAACCAAGGCAAACGACTTCGTCCCGACAACCATTCACAGAAATTCAGTACTAATACACATAAACAAAGTTTCTGAATAAACTGCCAATCGATACCGCTGTACTCAAATGGTGCCTTATGATAGTTACCAATATGCTGCACTATGTAAGTTTGTTCGACTAAGCTAACCACTAAAAAAATCATCGCTAGTGCGGTGAAAATAGAGCCAAAGCGCGTCACAATATGTTCATCTTGCGAATATAAAATACCAATCAAGTAGAAAGGTACAAAATACACGACTGAGTGGATGAAATTGACGTTGCCTATAGGTCTATGCAATAGGATTGCTACCACACAGCTCAGTACAAATAGTGTCCAACGCATCTGCTGCGAGCAACGGATAAACCATAAAAAAATCGGCGAGAATAAAAACACCGCCATGATGAAGGGAATGTACCAGTGCGGATACAGAATATAACCGTTACGCACAGTATAAAAAATACTCAGCAAGACATTATCGAGCGGCTGATGCTCCATAAATATCCAGCGCAAACACAAACAAAATAGACCTATCAATGACACAACTAAAAAAGGATAAAGTACGTTTTGTACTTTGTTCTTCATAAACTTGCTGTAGTCGAAATCCTTATAAAAAATGCGATGGAAAAAGTATCCCGAGATAAACACAAATAACGCCGTGCCACCACGCAATAGATTTTCCAGCAACAGCGGGAAACCTTCACCAGAGTTGTAAATACTGTGGCCAAGCACGATAAAGATAATCGCAATGCCACGCATGTAGGTAAATTCGAGCTGATTTTTTCTCATTATTAATTCATCGCACAGTAGAGGGTTCTTCCATCAACAACGCTCGCAGAAACCCTAATAGTTCCATGGACTTCCGCTTCGTTGAATACCAGATACTGACCCTCACGCTGAAAGGGGAATGCTAAAGGTAACAGAGTTGCCGCCTCAATGCCCTCACAAAAATTTTGTACCGGAACATCGAGTAATGGACTGCCACTCACTGACAAGTTACTAAATTGCGCGCTCATCCCTAAATAAGCTTGAGTCATTTCCTCTTGATAGGGCACCACATAAAAGCCAGAACGTACGTCACCCACATCGATAAAACTGCTGCTATCGCTCACGCTCGGCATAACCAATAACGGCACTTTTGGATCCTGCACATTCAACAACAACTGAGACAATTTTGCTTGAGTGGCAGGGTAATACGCTAGCATCTCCTGCAGCTGTTTCTTTTGTTTAGCGTCTTTCTTGTCTAGCGGGGATACAGGCTTTACGCGGTTCAGTAGTAAATCCACAGGTAACATACCCGACATGACCGACTCTTTCCACACATAAGGGTCTTGAGTGCTATCCAACAATATGCCCGCCAGAGCGCCAATATTTGCCGCCTCAGCCGTCCAACCAACCCACATCTTCTGCTGTTGATAATAGTCATACACATATTTTGTCAGTATTTGCTGATAACCAAGTAAAGTTTGATTTTGACTCAACACACGCGCACCAGCGGCCAATTCCACATACTTAGCGCTGCCTTCAACAAGATCATTGATGTAACCGACTCGATCTTCATTCGGCGCAATTTGGCGCCATTGCTGCAACCAATAGGCTGCATAGCTAAGGTATAATGACTGTTGCTCGGGTTGTGCCAGCGCCGCCATTAAGGCATCAAATAACTGTAAACGATAATAGCGAGCATCGAAGTTGAGCGGAAAGACCTCGCCCTCATAACGCTTACCGTCTTCCAATACTCGCCATTCGGATTGGGCATAAAAATGGAAGGCTTCATGCAAGCCATTGCTCGCCCAGATTAAAAAAGCTAAATCCGTTGGCTTAGTGTCGCGAGTAAATTGGATGTTCGGCACTTCGAGCTGGATCAATACGCCTGGCTGGCCATTATATTGTGGAAAGCCGAAACTCACCGATAGACCAGAGTGCAGATTGACCGACTCTAACACACTGTTATCTTGAATTATTTCGCCACCAGGCTGTCGAAGCCAGACATTACCAGCATAACTAAAAAGGTGTACTTTATCTTCAAGGCGAAAACCGGGCCACAAAGCTTCGCTCTGGCGACTATTCTGTGCCATAAAATCGAGGTAAAGACGGGCGAGTTGTTCCGGAGAGGCCTCATCGGCAAACGCGGGGGTAGCGGCAGAGACACCTAAAAGCCATAGGATCACTACCATAATATTTTTCATTTATCTGCCTAAACAAACACAAGGGGTTTACAAAACAGCGCTAGCATATAGCGCAATCAAGCAATAGTGAAACATTTGCAAAAAAATATTTTTACCCCAGAAAATCTCAGTCAAAACCAAATCAACGACTCCTAATGAAATCATATTTTTAGCACAATTTTGCATCACTTAGGCGATTGCGTTTGCAATAGGCTTAAGTCTTAGGTTCGCTCGGCTTATCTCCAAACCACAGTGCGAGTTTATCCGCCGCAAGGGATTTCACTTCATCATCGATATATAAGGTCACCATAGTCAGGGCAGCGGCAAGGGCACCTAAATCATCGGTAAAGCCAACTAAAGGAGTCAGATCGGGAATCGCATCTAAAGGCAAAATAAAATACGCTAACGCGCCGTAGATGACTGACTTAGCCCACTTAGGCGTATTGGGTTGTTGCGCTGCATAATAAAGCCATAGTGCCCGCTCGATGACCTCTCTACCTGCTTGACGGCTAAAGAGTTTGATCTTGTTCCAAAATCCGCTGTCAGTAAATTGCTCATCCGCCATCATATTTCTCCAGTACCCTAAAGTTGTTTGGGTATACACCCATGCCACTTCACAGTGTACGACGATAAGCCGCGGGGGTCAGGCCAAATAGTTGCTTAAAACGTAAGGAAAACTTTTCCGCAGATTGATAACCACAGGCCAAAGCCACTTGTAATACTGGCTCACTCGAATTCTGCAACATGGCTAAACCATGACAAAGCCGCACTTCTACCAGTAACTGCCTAAAACTGGTGTCTTCTAAGGCCAATTTACGCCTAAGGCTTGCCGTGCTCATGTGTAACTTGTCGGCAATATCCTCCTGCTGCCATGATGCCGAAGGACTCACACTCATCAAGGCCAAGGCCGCTTGAGTCACGCTGCGTTGGGTGTGTCCATACAACCAGTTCACACTGCGTTTATCCGGCAAACTTAACAGTAACGCGGCCAAATAATGCAGTTGAACAGGATCGGCCAGAGACAAGGTCAAACTCTGTAATAGCGCATTCCAAGCTAAGTCCACAGCGCGTGATACGTTTTGGACTGGCATAGGGTCACGCCAATCGGTAGCGCTTGATAAAATACCTTGGGGTAAATCGTGGGGGAGTAATAACTGCACCGCCCGATAACGCCCAAGAAAAGGTCGATTAACAAAACTAATATGCGAACCAGCAGGAATTAACAGTAACTGCCCTTGGCCTACTAAAACAGATTCATCTTGCCAGAGCAGAGACTTTTCACCATAGATAACCCGAATAATCGACGGCTGATGTACAGGGACTTGAGATAAAGATTGTGCCTGCTTCGAATCATATTCAAACATACGGATCATGACACCAGCCTAATTATCAATGGATTATCGATTATATACCGCAGTCAACTTGGCGTTGCCGAGCGCTTGTGCCCTGAGCATAAAGCCCAATAAGGCAGGGCTAGCGTCCTTTGGCAATTCTAAAGCACTGGGTAATGCCCACACAGTAAATTCATACCTGTGAACGCCATGACCTTGGGGCGGGCATGCGCCACCAAAATTTGTAGTACCAAAATCGTTCTTCAAGGCAATGGCGCCTTTGGGCAGTGCATCAACATGCGAGCCCGCACCTTGTGCGAGCGAAGTTTGCGCTAAGGGTAAGTTATATACGGCCCAGTGCCACCAACCGCTGCCCGTTGGTGCATCAGGATCATAAGCTGTCACTGCAAATGCTTTAGTTCCTGTGGGCACGTCAGTCCAAGTCAGTTGCGGCGAAATATTTTCCCCTTGGCAACCAAAGCCATTAAACACTAATTGCGATGTCAGTTTATTGCCCTCGCTCATATCTTTGCTCGTTAATGTCATAGCACTTGCCTGTCCAACGAATAACCCAAGCACTAAACTCGCCCCTAACCACCCTTTATTCATGTCTATCTCCTATTCATGTTCGACCTGACTCACTTTACGTCAATCAAAAAAATAACATCTGCCCTAAAACGACAACTTTCTGCCCCAAATGCTCAAATGTGAGAAAAAAGTTATCACTTTTGCATTTTTCAAGCAGAAAGATGATTTTGTAACGAAAATATCTGCATAACAATGCAAATATGGAATGCGGTATAAATCAGAATGATGATTACAGCAGCCTTTTAATTAAGATTAGATATTTGAAATAAGATATTTTATGCAAATAATATTATTTAAATAATTCTGACAATATTTACTTTCATAATTTAGATAAAGATACTTAAGCATGATTGACTCCATTTAATATTGATAAATTAAGTTAAATTGACGTGCTAATTATTTAAAAATAAGACATAGGTCATGATTTTATTTATAACTCGCATATAAACTTCATTACGTAATAAAAACCTAACCATTTTCTCTAAGTCATAATGGAGTCGTATATGAAGAGGAAATCTAAAATTATGGCGCATATCAGGCGCACACGGCATATCATGATGCCTAGTCAACGTGACTATTTCGATCACTCCTTTATCTTCCTCCGCTAACCTTAGCGTAGGTAGTAGGCCAATTAACAGGTCTAAAGTGCTATTGCTCTAATAGGCGCAAACACTTATCGTACTGTTTTCATTTGGTTTATTATCTAACACCTTAATCAAAGCATTCTTTTATCAGTGCAGTTTTACTGCGGCTAAGCTATTCATACGCTCAATAAATATATTTCTACTTATATTTATTTCGTAACTTTGGCATAACCACATTTAATCTGCGCACGGAATAGCTATATCTAATTTTCATACCATTAATGTTTTTAATTAGGTATAGGCACACTTGTATCTATTTTTTATAAAGTAAAAGGGAAATTAACTATGAAATCATTAAAAGTAGCCGCTAGCTTATCTGTTAGATCTTGTTTCGATATCGACAGAGAAGTTGTCAATGTATTAACCACAGATTTTTGCGATGTGGGCGCGGCTGTCGTCTCTGTTGATGATGTTAGAAATGGTATTGTTGAAAAGATTAAAAACACCGGATTGAAACTGCCCATTTTCGTTTCAGTTTGCTGTGAAGAAACCTTCCCTGATGATGTTTGCTCATCGATTACAGGGGTATTTGAACTCTGCGGTGATAACACTGACTTCTACGGAAAACAGGTTGAGACTGCAATAAGTAAATATGAACAAGCGCTATTGCCACCTTTCTTCGGTACGTTAAAAAAATACGTCGAAATGGGTAACTCTACCTTTGCCTGTCCTGGTCACCAAGGCGGACAATTCTTCCGTAAACATCCTGTGGGCCGCCAATTCTTCGACTTTTTTGGCGAAACAATTTTCCGCGCGGATATGTGTAATGCCGACGTGAAACTGGGTGATTTACTGATCCATGAAGGCGCTCCACTGGAAGCACAGAAATACGCTGCCAAAGTTTTTAATGCCGATAAAACCTATTTCGTACTTAACGGCACTTCGTCATCAAATAAAGTCGCGACTAATGCGCTGTTAGCGAAAGGCGACCTCGTGTTATTCGACCGCAATAACCACAAATCAAACCACCATGGCGCATTAATTCAAGCAGGTGCTACACCTGTTTATTTAGAAACGGCACGTAATCCCTTCGGATTTATTGGTGGCATTGATGCCCACTGTTTCCAAGAGTCCTATTTAAGAGAGCAAATTCGTGAAGTCGCGCCAGAAAGAGCCGATGAAAAACGCCCATTCCGCTTGGCGATAATCCAACTCGGCACCTATGACGGCACTATCTACAATGCTCGCCAAGTGATTGATAAAATTGGTCATCTTTGTGACTACGTCTTATTCGACTCGGCTTGGGTGGGTTATGAACAGTTCATCCCTATGATGAATGACTGCTCACCACTCTTGCTCGAACTGACTGCTGAAGATCCAGGCATTATCGTGACTCAGTCGGTGCATAAACAGCAGGCGGGTTTCTCACAAACCTCGCAAATCCATAAAAAAGATAAACATATCAAAGGCCAAGATAGATATTGCAACCATAAACGCTTCAACAACGCCTTTATGATGCATGCCTCTACCAGTCCCTTCTATCCTTTATTTGCGGCGCTAGATGTAAACGCGAAAATGCATGAAGGCGCAAGCGGTCGTTATCTGTGGCGCGAAGCGGTAAAAGCGGGTATCGAAGCACGTAAGCTATTGCTCAAAAAGTGTAAATATATCAAACCATTCGTGCCAACAATGATCGACGGCCGCCTATGGCAAGACTATGAAACCGAACAAATGGCCGATGACTTACGCTTCTTCGAATTCGAACCTGGTCAGAAATGGCACTCCTTCGAAGGTTATGAAAAAGGCCAATACTTTGTTGACCCTTGTAAGTTCTTATTAACAACACCGGGCATAGATGCTGAAACTGGCAAATATACCGAATTTGGTATTCCAGCGACTATTCTGGCTAACTTCTTACGGGAAAATAATATTATTCCAGAGAAGTGCGACTTAAATTCGATTTTATTCCTGATGACACCTGCGGAAGATATGGCCAAGATGCAACATCTGGTATCACAAATATCTCGTTTCGAGAAATTAGTCGATGAAGATGCGCCATTATCTGAAGTATTACCTAACGTTTATAACGCCAATAAAGCCCGTTATAAAGACTATTCTATCCGTCAACTCTGCCAAGAAATGCACAATCTTTATGTCAGCCATGACGTAAAACAACTGCAGAAAGAAATGTTCCGTAAAGCACATTTCCCTACAAAAGTGATGGACCCGCAGGAAGCAAACCTAGAGTTTATTCGTGGCAAAGTAGAATTAGTCCCACTCTCGCAAATTGAAGGAAGAATTGCAGCAGAAGGCGCACTCCCTTACCCACCAGGCGTGTTATGTATGGTGCCAGGTGAAATATGGGGCGGTTCTGTTCAGCGTTATTTCCTTGCCCTTGAAGAAGGCATCAACCTATTACCTGGATTCTCACCAGAACTGCAAGGTGTTTATCTCGAAAATACCGCAGACGGCAAAATTCAAGCAATGGGCTATGTACTAAATAAATAATGAAGATTGACTGCAGGGTTTATTAACCCCACTCTGCAGTCAAATTCATGCCTCCTATAATAAGTCACCTAAATTAGGTTATTAGTATGAGTAAATCAGAAAATAAAATTGGCGTCGTCCAATTAACTATTATCACCATAGTCAACATGATGGGTTCGGGCATTATTATGCTGCCAACCCAATTAGCTCAAGTCGGTACTATCTCCATTTTATCTTGGTTAGTAACAGCAGCAGGGTCAACGGCCCTCGCCTTCGCCTTTGCTAAGTGCGGTATGTTTAGTAAAAAATCCGGTGGTATGGGCGGTTATGCCGAGTATGCCTTCGGCCGTTCTGGCAACTTTATGGCCAACTACACCTATGCCGTCTCGCTGTTAATCGCCAACGTCGCGATTGCCATCTCTGCCGTGGGTTACGCTGCCGTGTTGCTGGAAGTTAACTTAAGCCCGATGGCAATTTGTCTTGCGACCATTGGCGTACTTTGGTTGGCAACCATTGCTAACTTCGGTGGTGCACGCATCACGGGTCGCGTAAGTAGCGTGACTGTGTGGGGGATTATTCTGCCTGTGATTGGCGTATCTTTAATTGGTTGGTTCTGGTTTGACATCGACCTCTATAAAGGCGCATGGAACCCGCATGATATGCCATTCTTCAAAGCGTTAGGCGGTTCTATCGCTATGACTTTGTGGGCGTTCCTCGGTTTAGAATCGGCCTGTGCAAACTCAGAAGCCGTCGATAACCCAGAAAAAAACGTACCTATCGCCGTTATGGGCGGTACCTTAGGTGCTGCAGTGATTTATATTGTCTCCACTAACGTCATTGCCGGTATTGTGCCAAATGCCGAGCTTGCCATGTCAAATGCGCCATTCGGTTTAGCCTTTGCACAAATGTTTAATCCTGTGGTCGGTAAAATCGTGATGGCCTGCGCCATTATCTCCTGTACTGGATCACTCTTAGGTTGGCAGTTCACTATTGCCCAAGTGTTTAAAGCCTCTGCCGATGAAGGATTTTTTCCTAAAATTTTCTCTAAAGTCAGTAAAGCCGATGCGCCAATTTGGGGCATGACTATTATCGTCTCGATCCAAACAGCATTATCGCTGATGACCATTAGCCCATCACTGAGTAAGCAGTTCGAAGCACTCGTTAACCTCGCCGTCGTCACCAACATTGTGCCTTATATCTTATCTATGGCCGCGCTTGGCATAATGCAAAGACAGCAAAAAGTGCCTATCAATAAAGCCCGCGTTGCCAACGTGATCGCCGTAATCGGTGCGTTGTATAGCTTCTATGCTTTGTACAGCTCTGGCGAAACCGCAGTGATGCTTGGCGCCATAGCCACCTTCTTCGGTTGGACTATTTTCGGCGTGATCTCAAACCAAGCGCCTGTTGCCGACACACGTCCAGCCTAAATACGGCTAACGCATGATCGGAAACAATTAATACCAACATCCACATCAAGACTAACGATAACTCTGGGATCATAGGCCAAGCCTATGATCCCCTGGAGAATACTTGCTCATTATCGGGGGATTTATGAATAAGACTTGTCTCGCTTTAGTGTTACCTATGCTATTAACGGCCACCAGCAGTCAGGCGGTTGAACTCTATAAAGATCAAAAAAATACCTTAGATTTAACGGGTTGGTTAGGGTTTGCAGCATTAAATGACAGCCACGATACTTCAGTTATCGACGACTCATCACGACTAAGATTCAGCTTCGAGCGCAGCGAGAAAAATGGTTGGACCGCTTTTGCTACCACAGAATGGGGGATCAACATGGTCTCCAGCGACGATGGGCTAGTGATGCAAGGGGGCAAACTCGCCGCCGAAAAAACCGATGATTTTCTCTATAACCGCTTAGGTTATGTTGGCATGTCCCATGATACATGGGGCAACCTGAGTTTCGGTAAACAATGGGGTGCCTATTACGATGTCGCAGGCACTACAGATTTACCGAACGTATTTGCAGGTTACAGCGTTGGCGCTTACACCTTCGGTGATGGCAGCCTCACAGGTACAGGCCGTGCCGATTCCGCCTTCATTTACCGTAATAATTTAGGCCCAGTACAAATCGCCCTGCAATATGCCGCCAAAACCAATGGTGATGTCAGCCTAAAAAACGATGACGGTAGCGAGATGACCAACTCAGAACTGAGTTTTGACAGCAGCTACGGCGCCAGTATCACTTATGCGGTAACCGATAAATTTAAGCTACTAGCAGGTTTTAACCGCGGTGATTTTGAAGGCCACTTAGGCAATACTCAAGTCGATGAAACCAATGAAATTATGGGCATTGGTGCCATGTATGGTGACTACTATCACTATGCCGAAGGACGTGAGGCCAACGGTCTCTATGTGGGCTTTAACGCTCACCAAAGTAAAAATAATGAACTGGTCAACGGCGATCTCTACGACGCCACTGGTGCCGAGTTGATGACGGCCTATCAATTCGACAACGGTTTTGTGCCCATGGTTGTACTCAGTTATTTAGATTTAGACACAGATGCAGCTACACCTATTCAAGGTCAATGGACTCGCCAATTTGCCATGCTGGGGCTGCATTATCGCTACAGTAACGACACTGTGATGTTTGCCGAAATGAAGTTAGATTTCAGTGATATGGATGATCCTGCACTCGAAGCACAGGAAGACAACAGCTTCGCAGTGGGGATCAACTACTTTTTTTAGGACTAAAGGAGATGTTAGCTAAGGTTTCTAAAGCGCTCATTCAACTTTGGCATTGCTTAGTCGCATGAAGCAGGACAATTTTGAGTAACAGTCTTCAGTGACCGTTCTAATCACATGTTGAGTTAAATCATGTATAGCAGGATAGGCAGCTCGCGTCATCGCTCATATGCGTGAGCTTATTTGAGACTGAGGTGCGGCGCACGTTCCGTCTACAAACGCTCGCCGTAACACTCATTGGATGGTACCGCAGGCTTACCATTATCTCTACGCCACTCCAAGTTAGTTTCTGGAGTGGCTTTTTTTCTAAAAAATTGAGCGGTTTAAGCCGATGTGCATTACGACTTTGTGCTTGACTTCAATGGCCAACGTTTACCCTACCCTTCGCCATTTATCGCATTAATACAGCGTTGTACGACTTCTTCGAAAGTGCCATCTATGCTCACTTGGATAACGTCAGCTTCATCAGTCACGGGCATTTCCAGCGTGTCGAACTGACTCTTGAGCAGCTCAATCGGCATGAAGTGGGCTTTTCTGGCAAACATGCGTTCTTTGACTAATTCAAAATCTCCGTATAGATGAATGAACACCAGCTTGCTGTTGTTCTGACGGATTAAATCACGATACTGGCGACGCAGTGCAGAGCAGACAATAACCCCCTGATCCCCCTTTTGCTCAATGCTATACACAGCGTCGTTGATGCGCTCAAGCCAAGGAGCGCGATCGCTATCGTTGAGCGGTGAGCCAGATTTCATCTTGATAATATTGGCTCTAGGATGCAGATCATCACCATCAATAAATTTCGTCTCTAAAGCCTCTGCGACCGCGGCACCAATCGAAGATTTGCCACAACTAGAGACGCCCATGAACACATAGCTATTGCCTTTTTTTCTCTCAGTCACTTTGTTAACCTCATGCCAATTCTCGAATTTAGTCACTTCCCACTCTACCATATTACGGGTAACATGTTACCGGTAACCTACAAAAATGTGGACAACTTAACTAACAAGGAAAAGTCCTCTTATGTCTGATATGTCATTGATTCTGACAGCGCTGGGTTCAATTGCCCTGCTACTGTTCTTAGTGATGAAAGTGAGATTACATGCAGTGGTATCACTGATACTGGTGTCGATCATTGCCGGCCTTTTCTCTGGTATGAACCCAGCTGATATTACCAATACGATTCAACAAGGGATGGGGGGAACACTGGGCTTTGTTGCGGTGGTGGTCGCTTTGGGAGCCATGTTTGGTCGCGTCATGGAAGAGACTGGCGCGCTAGATCAGATAGCCCATACACTGCTGAATAAATTTGGTAACGACAAAGCTCACTGGGCCATGACCTTTACAGGCTTTATCTGTGCATTACCTCTCTTCTTCGATGTTGCTGTGGTACTGCTGATTGGCATCGCCTTTGCCGTGGTTCGTAAAGGGGGCGGCAGCGTCGTTAAAATTGGTATTTCACTGCTCGCGGGTATTGCCACTTGTCAGGCATTTCTCATCCCTGCACCAGGGCCTATTTTGGTCGCTTCCCAGCTCAATGCCGACTTTGGCTACATGATAGTCTTCGGTTTATTGGCATCGATTCCGGCGATGATTCTAGGCGGCCCACTCTTTGCCAGCCTCATCTCCCAAAAAGTCCATGTTGAGCTGCCTGCCCACGAGCAGCAGGAAAAAGGTGAACGAGAAGGCGGACCAATCCCCTCATTCGCGCTATCAATCAGTATTGTGGTGTTCCCACTGCTGCTTATCGGTTTAAAGACGGTGGTGTCACGCTTTATTGATGAAAAATCCGACCTGCATAATTGGCTCGCCTTGATAGGTCATCCCTTCACCGCCATTTTGCTAGCATGTTTAATCGCATTCTATGTACTGGGCGTTAGACGCAATATTCCCAATGAGCGCATCATGGAAATCTGTAGCAGTGCGCTCCAACCTGCTGGGATCATTATTCTCGTCACCGGTGCTGGCGGCGTGTTTAAGCAAGTGCTGATTGACTCAGGTGTCGGCGATGCATTAGGCAATATGTTGGCAGGTTCGGGATTACCGATTGTAATACTGGCATTTATTTTGTCGGCGTCGGTGCGCGTGATCCAAGGGTCGGCAACCGTGGCCATGTTAACGGCTTGCGGCCTTATCATCCCAATACTTGAACCACTAAACTTAGATGGTGCTCAATTGGCGGCAATTACGATTGCCATTGGCGGAGGTTCGATTGTGCTCTCGCATGTCAATGATTCAGGCTTCTGGCTCGCTAACCGTTTTCTTGGATTGTCAGAAAAACAAACACTGCAAACCTGGACGGTAATGGAGACCATTATTGGTACGACGGGCGGCATAGTCGCAGTCATCATCTCTGCGTTTCTCTAACGATAACCTGTGATGACAAACATAAGTCGTTAAGCGAAAGAACGAGGGGAAGTCTACAGTGTTTCCCCTAAATCAATACGATAGCCCAGGTCGATAACCGATTCTGCTATCTCTTTGCCATTTAGCCTGTCTAATAGCTCAGTGGCAGCAATTCGACCAATCTCTTTTCTCGGCGTAATAATGCTCGCCAATTTTGGCGTCATAGATTGGCCAATATCATGGCCATGAAACCCTGCAACGCCAATTTGTTCAGGGATCTTGATGCCTTGTCTTTGACACTCAAATATCACCCCCGCAGCCAAATCATCGTTGGTGCAAAAAAAGCTATCCACATAGGGATATTTCGCTAATGTTTGTTGCAATAACGACGCCCCCAAGGAAAACGACGAGGCCTCATTTGTGGTCATCGCCAAAGGTGTAAGCTGAGCTTGCTGCATCGCTAACTCGTAGCCTCGCATCTTAAGCTGAGTACGAATATCCATGCGCGCGCCTAGGTAGGCAATGTGGCGATAGCCTTGTGCAATCATGGCCTTAACCATTTCGCATGCGGCCGCAGTGTTATCGAAACCCACACACTGTTGAATCGAAGGCGACACGCTATCCATCATTTCGATGACCGGAATGCCCGCCGTTTCAATCATTCGCACGGTACGCGGCGTGTGGTAACTTTCGGACAAGAGTAAGCCATCAATATTGTAAGAGAGCAGTGATGCCACCCGCTCTTCTTCTAATTCGGCCTGATACCCGTAGTGAGCCAGCATGGTTTGATAACCGCGTTTGCCGGTCACATTCTCGATACCGCGCAGCACTTCAGCAAATACTTGGTTGGTTAACGAAGGCACTAACACGCCAATGGCGCGACTGGTTGCTTGCGCTAAAATTTCCGGCGCGCGATTAGGAATATAACCTAAGGTTTCTAGTGCGACAGCAATCTTCTCTTGAGTGCTTTGCGCCACCCTTGTTGGATTTTTTAAATAGCGACTCACCGTCATTTTGGTGACCCCAACTTGATCGGCGACGTCTTGAAGACTGGGTCTACGCTTTTTATTCATAATATCTAATGTTAGTTAACGAACCGCGGATATGGGTGAGATGTATAGCTAAAATATCGAATATAAACAAATAGTAGACATAAACATCAGACAGGGATCTTATAATAGTTCGCCCTGCGATACCAGTTGAGGACTATTTTAGCGGCATGACCATGCTAGCTAGGCCACTCCAAACCATATCTGGAGCGGCCTTTAAACATTATTTGTGATGGCGAAAAGTGTTACTTAGCCTGTTGGCGACCCTGAGAGGGCTTTCCTGCAGATTTGCCACCCGTTTTTGATGGGCTTCCACCTTTAGCCTGAGAGCCGCTTTTAGCTTGAGCGCCTCCGGCCTTAAAACCAGACTGGCCGAAAGGCGCTTTCGCTCCCGGACGGCTCGAATGAGCTCCGCTAGGTTTAGAGCCAGTTGGTTTAGCTCCTGCTGGCTTAGAACCGGCAGGCTTAGCAACATTCGCTGCAGGTTTTCCGCCTTTAGCGGCGGGTTTTGACTCAGCACCAGCCTGAGCTTGCGCGCCGCCTTTAGCTGCACTTTTAGATTTACCGTCGCCCTTGCGGTCATCAAACTGATTGCCCGAGAAGCGAGTAAAGGCTTTTTGGCCTTGATTGGCATCTTTCATCCACTTAGGTCCGCGCTCATTTCGACCTTCTGGTGGCACTAACTGATGCGGACTATTACCAATCAAGTCTTCACGCCCCATGGCGGTTAAGCCTTCACGGATTAATGGCCAACCCGCAGGATCGTGATAACGGAGCAATGCTTTGTGCAAGCGACGTTGGCGCCCTTTCTTCGGTACAGATACCACTTCGCTGGTGTGCTTAACGTTTTTCAGCGAGTTTAACTCGGTATGATAAATCGTGGTCGCATTCGCCATCGGTGACGGATAAAAGTTCTGTACTTGGTCGAGCTTGAACTTACGCTCCTTCAACCACAGCGCTAAGTTCACCATGTCTTCGTCGGTCGTGCCTGGATGGGCCGAAATAAAGTAAGGGATCAGGAACTGCTCTTTGCCCGCTTCCTTAGAAAACTTGTCGAACAATTCTTTAAACTTATCGTAGGCGCCCATGCCGGGCTTCATCATCTTACTGAGCGGACCTTCTTCGGTATGCTCAGGGGCGATTTTTAAGTAGCCACCAACGTGATGCTGCACTAACTCTTTGACGTAGGCCGGATCTTCGATCGCCAAGTCGTAACGCACGCCAGAGGCGATCAATACTTTCTTGATACCAGGTACAGCACGCGCAGCGCGGTACAGGTCGATAGTGTGTTTATGATCTGTGCCTAAGTGGCCGCAAATCGATGGGAACACGCAGGATAAACGACGACAGGTTTTTTCAGCCTTTTCGCTGGTACAACCTAAACGATACATGTTGGCGGTTGGGCCGCCTAAATCGGAAATAACCCCAGTAAAGCCTGGCACTTTTTCCTGAATATCTTTGATTTCTTTAACAATCGACTCTTGTGAACGACTCTGAATGATTCGGCCTTCATGCTCGGTAATCGAGCAGAAAGAACAGCCACCAAAGCAACCACGCATGATGTTGATTGACGTCTTGATCATGTCATAGGCAGGGATTTTTTCCTTGCCGTAAATCGGATGAGGAATACGCTGATAGGGTAAATCGAATACCGCATCCATCTCATCGGTATTGAGCGGCCATGCGGGCGGATTCACCCAAACGGCGCGGTCGCCATGGGGTTGAAATAACGCACGGGCACAACCTGGGTTTTGCTCTTGGTGCAAAATCCGTGAAGCATGGGCATATAAATATTTGTCTTCAGAGACTTTTTCAAACGCTGGCAGCAGCACATAGGTTTTATCCCATGGCTTAGGTTTAGGCGGTTGAACGCTAATAGGCTTAGGGGCTTCGTTATCGAATATCTTCACATCCGACGGGCCGGACAAGTTAGCACAACCCACATCATCGGCGCCGTAAGGATTCGGCAGCGGCTCTATCTTGTGCAGTTGGTCAATCTTGCGCGAGTCCATACCGCGCCATTCGGGCAGCGGCTCTTTACGGATAACAGCTGTGCCACGCACATCATGTAACGAGCTGATCGGTTCACCGGCAGCTAAGCGGCGTGCCACTTCGACTAAAGGGCGCTCGGCGTTGCCGTACATCAGAATGTCGGCCTTAGCATCGAAAATCACACTACGGCGTACTTTATCCGACCAATAATCGTAATGGGCGATGCGGCGCAAACTAGCTTCAATACCGCCAATGATCACAGGCACATCTTTAAAGGCTTCCTTACAGCGCTGGGTGTACACAGTCACGGCGCGATCTGGGCGCTTACCACCAATATCCCCCGCAGTATAAGCATCGTCGGAGCGTAAACGACGGTCGGCAGTGTAACGGTTGATCATCGAATCCATGTTACCGGCGGTGACGCCAAAAAACAGATTCGGGCGGCCCAATTGCATAAAGGCGTCTTTGCTCGACCAATCTGGCTGGGAAATAATCCCAACTCGGTAACCCTGAGCCTCTAACATACGGCCGATCACTGCCATGCCAAAGCTTGGGTGATCCACATAAGCGTCGCCTGTGACTATGATGATGTCACAGCTATCCCAACCAAGCTTATCCATCTCCTTGCGAGACATAGGTAAGAAAGGCGCAGTGCTGTCGCCCGTGGCCCAATACTTGGGATGACTAAAGAGTGTGGATTCAACTTGCATGGATTGTGACCCGAAAACGTAATGTCAAATAAAGGCGCCACGAAAATAAGTTACGCCAATTTAGGGACGCGGAGTATAGCAGGGAATGGAGGATAGATGCGATTAAAAAAACACCAATCGAGGCATTTTCAGGGGTATTTGAGCCAGAAGCGTAATACCCCTAAATCCGCTATGGATATGGCTTAGGGCGGAATTGACCGCCCAAACCTGCGAGCCTAGAGACCCTTTCCTAAACCTTGAGCAAAATGCAGCAAATTCATCAGCGCCAAACTGATAATCACTAGCCAAGTGAGCAATACCCCCCAAAAACGACCAAAATGATAACCACCTTGGCCTTGAGTTAAGCCAATAGCATGGAGTAAGCGCGCCACTATCCACACAGTCCCAAAACAGTGTAAATAAAATGCAGGCAAGCCACCCGCTTCTGCCACCAGCATTAAAATCAATACGATAGGCGCATTTTCGATCAGGTTAACATGCACTCGATTAGCCAAAGCTAAGGTGCTGTTACCACCATCCCCTAGGCCGATTTTCTGACCTCGCCTTAATTTCACTACTCGATAAGCTAAAGCGACAATTAATAGCCCTGTGAGGCTAGCGTAAAGACCCGTTACCATCAAAGACATGCATATTTCCCCTTATCAAAAAGCTGACTATAGCCCGAGCTGCAAAAAATCAGCAATTTATTTGTATTAAGGTTAAAAGCCATTAACCTTTTATAGACAAGATAGGTTAATATGCGCGCGTCATTCCCTACAACTTTTTATACAGTGAATACCCCGATTGGATAACGACGAGTTTATCGAAAAACGCAGATTTATCATAAAGCTAGGAAAAGCCTTGCATAAGTTTGGCACACCCGCTTATCGTCTAGAAACCCACTTACAAACCGTTGCTCGCACCTTAGGTATCGAAGGCTATTTCCTTATTTCTCCGACGTCGATGACCTTCGTTTTGCAACATGATACCGATCAAGAATATAACCATGCCGCTCGCGTTAAGCCTGGTGAACTCGATTTAGGCTCACTCGCCCGCACCGATGAATTGGTCGATGAGTTAACCTCAGGTAAACGTACTTTGGCCGAGGCCTTAGATCGCTTAGAAGAAATTGCCAATAAACCCAACCCCTATGGCCCTGTATTAACTTGCTTTTCTTTTGGAACTTCTGCCGCCGCTTTCGCTATGCTGATGGGTACGGGTTGGAATGATGTATTTTGGTCAGGATTATTAGGCTTATTCGTCTATGGCTTGGTATATCGTGCCGAACGCTCTGCCCGCATGGCAGAAGTGCTCGAACCCTTCGCCACTATCCTTTGCGCCATCGCAGCCTGTGGCATAGCGCGTATCGATCCAAATATTAATATCCCAGTAGTGATCCTCTCTTCCATTATTATTTTTATTCCCGGCTTAGCCTTAACCTTAGGTTTAGCCGAACTCGCCGCACGGGATTTAATTTCTGGCACGGCGCGCATCATGGATGCGAGCATGCAATTATTTAAGCTGTACTTTGGCGCAGTGCTCGGCATGGCAATCGGTAAAGCTATGTTCGGCGAAGCGATTCATATTGAACCTGAGGGTTTACCTCGCTGGGCAATTTGGTCGGCGGTTCCGATTCTATCTATGGCGCTGGTTTTTATCTTCAAAGCAAGGATGCAAGATTCGCCTTGGGGCGTATTGGCTGGGATAGTGGCGTTTTTCTCAGCCATGCTCGGCGGACATTATTTTGGTGATTCGGTGGGGATCTTCTTTGGTGCCTTGGCAGTAGGAATTTATTCTAACCTCTTTGCCCGCTGGATGAAGGCGCCAGCCTCCATCGCCCTGTTGCAGGGAATAGTGATCTTAGTCCCCGGCAGTAAAACCTATATCGGACTCAATGCACTGATCTCAGGTGAGACCATGCTCAATCAGTCGCACATAGGCTCGCAAATCTTTTTGATTTTTATGTCGCTAATTGCGGGGCTCATCTTTGCTAACGTCGCTGTCCCACCTAGGCGTACACTGTAACAATCGCTAATCCGGCTGGAGCCCGCGCCCAGCCGCTACCTCAAGATAATCTTAAGCTAACCTTAAGTAAAATAAGAAACTTATTAAAATGTTTCCTTGACTAACACTCGTTTTCCATGTGTTATTAAATTGTGAATTGCAACGTGAAATTGTTTTCGCTGCAGTCGTCGATTTCATGGGAGTGGCCTTTTATGCAGAAATTTTTTCAGTATGCATGCATCCTATCTTGTTGTGTTGGCAACCTAATCAGAGTTGCCCAAGCAGAAGAGGCTAAGCTCGCCGATCCCGCAAACAAAGATCAAACAAAACAAAAAGTCAGCAAGATTGTGGTGGTCAACAACCCCATTTTTGATGAGTCAGATCCCGATGCTTTTTTCATTCACCGCTGGGCTAACGCCCTGCATATCAATACCAAAGAATATGTGGTTCTCGATAATCTAACCTTCAGCGAAAATGATACTGTTACACAAAAAGATCTCGACGAATCCCAACGACTTTTACGGGCAATGCCTTATATTCGCGATGCGAAAATTTATATCGCAGAAAAAGATCCCCAAGCCGATGTCGATCCATCCGTTGAATCCGTGGTGGTGGAAACCTGGGATAATTGGTCATTATTACCGACAGCGAGTTTGAGTAGTTCAGGTGGCGACACCCGTTACTCCTTCGGGCTCAAAGAAGACAACTTGCTTGGAACGGGGATCCGCACTCGACTTAAATATCAATCCAATGAATCTCGGAATGGCTATAAATTTGCTTTTGAAGCGCCGCTCAGCATTATTGAACACGGCACAGTTGCCGCTGAGTTCTACGACAATAGCGACGGCCAAGCTAAACACGTTTATGTGAGTAAGCCCTTCTATTCCCTCAATACGAGTACCATGTATTCGGCGGAGTTTTTAGACGATAACCATACAGATACCCTCAGACAAAATGGGCAAGAGGTGAATGAGTTCACACACACAGTCGACTATCTCAATCTGCAATATGGCTGGTTAATTAATAAAAACAGTCAGCACCTTTCTCGCTTTATTACTGGTGTCACCCAAGACAAGCACGAGTTTGCCCATTCTGAGCGCTATCCTACGTCCATGCTCCCTCAAGACAGGGACTTTATGTACCCTTGGGTCGCGTACGAGTTTATCGAAGATGATTTCCACGTACTGAATAATGTTCACCTGATCACCAACAATGAAGACTTTAACTTAGGTTGGCATCACTATTTGCAATTCGGTATAGAAACCAATGATATAGGTGATAATAATCCCTTAGGCTACCACGTTAACTGGCAAAGCACTGGCGGGTATAAGTTTAACGATCAACTGTGGCTGTTAGAAATGGGGGGAACAAGCACTATCGGCACCACCCAAAAAGATACTTATAAGTTTGATATTCAAGCCGAATACTTCTATCAAATTCATCCTAAGTGGACGGCTTATGGCAAAGCTTGGGCTAGCCTTTCACAGAACACTTATCTGGATCTAACAAAAGGATTAGGGGATGAAACTGGCGTGCGCGGTTATCCAAACGAATACCAACAAGGGGATAATCAGTGGTTACTGACCGCCGAGATACGCAATTACCCCAATATCAACTTATACCAACTGGCTGAATTAGGCTGGGCAGTCTTTGCCGATCTGGGTCAAGCCTCCGGCGGTCAACTCGCCGAGAATAACGAAGTCAGCGGTCCACTAGGTAGCATAGGCATAGGCGCGCGGATTTATTCCTCTCGATCCAGCTATGGCAACGTAGCCCATATTGATTTTTCACTCCCTTACACGGGCGGCGAGTCAGTAAACAGCTGGGAATGGCGATTCCTAGTGAAAAGCAGTTTTTAAACCTAAGGTACATAATAATCGTATCAACTATGTACTTTTTAAGACAATCCTTGACGCCTTATGGCCTAAAATAATCCTGACGCTATCTGCCTAACCTCCTGCTCAACTCTCTGTACCAGAGAAGCGTCTGCCAATATGGGAGAACCGCTATTAAAGGGCGGTTTAGGATCATATTCAAACAATAACTGCAGTGTTTTAGCCTGTTGTTCACCCTCTATATTGGCAATGAGTGCCAAAGCAAAATCGAGCCCTGCAGTAATACCGCCGCCACTGATCCTATTACGGTCAATCACAATACGTTTATTTTCAAAGGTAATTTGAGGATATTGTGCCAACACTGAAGCATAAGCCCAGTGAGTGGTCGTGCGATAACCATTAAGTAAACCTGTTGCCGCAAGAATCAAGGCACCAGTGCATACAGATGTAATGTATTGCGCTTGCTCCCCCTTGCGTTTTAAGAAAGAAATGACTTTCTCATCCTGTATTTGCGCCAAAGGATTTGCGCTCCCAGGCACTAAAAGGATATCTATCGGCGGACAATTATCGAAATCGTAATTAGGCTGTAAGTTAACGCCCGCATCACAGGGTAATAGCGTGCTGGTTTTCGCAAAAGTGAAGGTTTCAAATGATGGCACAAAGGCTAAAAACTGTAGTGGCCCATAGGCATCGAGCATCGTCATGCCGGGATAAAGGAAAATACCTACTCTTAATTTGTGCTTGATTGGATTATTTGTTTGATCACTTTGAGCCGCTTCAATATTTTCACTCATCATAGATTCTCCATCGGTAGTGACAATTTCATATTTCAGGTAACACTGTCGTTGCAGTTAACCCTATGACCGTCACTATAAAGCCCATTATTCCCAACCATCAGGCACAAACTCGCCCGAATGTTTCAAATGGTACACCTGAGCCTATCTGTTCCACTTAAGCAAAAATCACAACACAAGAGCCATTGAGGCTAATGTATAATCAAACGCCTGAATTGAATTTGGAGCAAAATCCAGTATGCACACCAAGCCCCACATGCGCATAAAACAAAGCCCGCGAGCGATGCTCAAGGTTCTCCACGTTTTCAAGGAAATGCTTAAACAACAAGATTATCGTGATATTGCAGTGGCAGATATTGCGCACAAAGCCGATGTCGGGCGCACGACGTTTTATCGCTACTTCAAACGCAAGTTGGATATTCTTATTGCACTACATCAAAATATTTTTGAAAATATCTTTGAAGATCTACGGTCAACCGAAGACTGGCTTTCAACTAACACACCACCCTCATTGGAAAAACTGCTTATTACTTTTAGCCGAAACAGCATGTTTCGCCGTTCCATGTCATTTAGACTAGGTAGCGACCTCGATGCTGCAACTAAACAATTACAAACTAAACTTGTGCAACATATCGAAAATAAATTGATCAACACCTTCAACACTGACGAATTTATTATTCCAAGCTACACATTAGCCCATAGCATAGCAGCTCTTTATTTATGCCAAATTCAACAACTTATCGCCAGTCCCACACCTTGTCCTACACAACAAGCAAAATACTTACACTTACTGACTCGAGGCATGATTGTAGCTGCATTGACGACAACTAATAGCAGCGAAGCCCACACCAATGGAAATCATTAAGGTAAAAATCACAGCATTTACATCATTCTCAAGCGATGAGTTTGGTAATCCAACGCAAACCAAAGGTGCTACGCAGTAGTTTTACAGTGCTGTTGTGGCGCATTTGAAACAGGCAGCCAAGGCTAAAACTGACGATTAAACCTGGTGTCGACCCTATAAAATCACGACTGCTTTGCGCTAATTGTCGTTTCCTCATCAGTAACAAATCATGCTGCAACTGGCCTTGTTCCGTCAGCACAGTCAGCTTCAACTGCTGTTTTTTAAGTAACTGTTGAATTAGCATAGTCGCACCCCCTATTTTTGATGTTCCGACTCTCGAGTCGAGAGTAAAAGCCGTAATTGCTGCAAAGTCTTCGAAAAGCCAGTTTGTGACAGCACATAGCCAAGACTACGCCAACACCAAAGCAATAAAACAAACTGTAGCACCACCAAAGCGCTCACTGTGGCCAATAACGAACCGCTCAATTGAAACAGCATATAGCCCAGCAGCAATAAAATACTGCCCCAGAATAACGTAATGCCAGTACCAAAACAGACGACTAAAGCCGCAGCAATAATCAGGCTACGCCCTGTTAACCGCCATTCTGCCGTTGCTATTTTCCCAGCCAACTTCAACTGATCGAGATAGGCTTGCTTCACTGAACTGCTAAGAACAGCTATTTCAGCCAGTTGCTCCATTGCCTGATCAGTAACTTTATGCTGGGCAGCAGCTGATGCTGTCTGCCCAGTTTTGGCGGTTTGCGCACTATGCTGGACGGGCCTTTGTTCTGGCGCCTCTGACCTTGCACGGTTTTGCATAAATCCACCTTAGCGACGGCGCAATAAAGCCGTTAATACCACGCCAGCGGCAAAGGCAATCCCAGCAGTAGCCAATGGATTTTGCGCTGCCAACTCACGGGTTTTGCTATAAGAACTTTGCAGTTGTAATTTGATTTCCTCCTGCTTGAGCGCCAGAGTTTCCTGTGAGCTAGCCGCCGTTTTACGCAAAGTGTCTTCTGCAACTGCGGCTTTCTCTGCTACTACATCAACAGCATGGTGCGTCACTTCAGTTGCTTTCGCTGTTGTGGGTGAATTTAAAGCACCGCTATCTTTACTGTTAGTTTGTTCTGCTACGCTTTTTGAACTGGCCATAGAAAGCCTCCTTGGTGAACACTGTGCAATGCAACAAGATGCTGCACTTTGCGTACAAACCAATGCAATGGCTATACCAAACAATATAAACGCATAAAAACAAAAGGTTATAACTACTTTATTTCTATTAACTCTCTCAGTTAACGGTAGATGTTACCTGCATTGAGTAATTTTTACCTGCGACGAAGAAGGACTAAAAATAGCTGTAATGGCGGCTAAACTGAAAGCTAAATAAGCGATAGACTGAATGTACGAAAGAAATAGATAACTCTTATTTTTCAATAAGCTAATCAAATAAAACTTATCATTACCGTATAAGTTAAAAAACAAAAAGCCCGTTTGTCATTACGACAAACGGGCTTTTTGTTGAATGAGGTGAGTTGGCCGATAAGCCGGGTCCTGTCTTGGACAGTCATTCATCTAGGCCTGCAATCGCTCACAGGCTCAAGCGACCTACCCGGTTCCAACGCGAGCCACGCCATACGGAACCCTATTTGGTCTTGCTCCGGGTGGAGTTTACCTTGCTACGAACTATTGCTAGCCGCACGGTGCGCTCTTACCGCACCCTTTCACCCTTACCGACCTGATAAATCAGGCAGGCGGTCTACTCTCTGTTGCACTTGTCGTCGGTTCGCACCGCCCAGGCGTTACCTGGCACCCCGCTCTTTGGAGCCCGGACTTTCCTCCCCGTTCTTGCGAACGCGGCGACTGTCTGGCCAACTCGGCGCGGATTATAGCCTAAGCCACCCTGATGCACCACAGATAATCCGCTCGTAACCGTTTTAGCGCTTATAAATCAGACTCTAGGCCGTATTTGTACAGAGCGTTCTTTTTAAGTCCATGAATTTGCGCGGCAATTGCTGCAGCTTTCTTCAATGGCAATTCCTCACATAAGAGTTTGAGCGTATTAATGGCGACGGTGGGAATTGCTTCGTCATCACTCAAATGGTAGCCATGCACCATAAGCACGATTTCACCCTTCTGCTGATTCGGGTCAGTACTTACGGTGGCAAGCACCTCTGAGACAGGACCAGATAAAAAAGTTTCGAAGGTTTTGGTTACTTCACGCGCCATGACGACATGGCGTTCGCCACCAAGTACTTCAACCATAGTCGTTAGACTGTGCTCGATGCGATGGGGTGATTCATAAAATATCAGCGTGCGTGGATCTTCTTTCAGTGCCAATAACTTATCAGCGCGGGCTTTTTCTTTAGAGGGCAGAAAACCTTCGAAAGAAAAACGGTCCGATGGCAAACCCGAGGCGCTCAGGGCGGTAATTGCCGCGCAAGGGCCGGGCAAGGGGATCACATTAAACCCAGATTGGCGCACATGGGAGACCAAGTGATAACCCGGATCGGAAATCAACGGGGTACCCGCATCTGAAATTAATGCAATCGACAGCCCAGCTGCAAGCTGATCGACAATCCACTGGGCACGAGCACGCTCGTTATGGTCATGCAGCGCCGTAGTTTTTGTGGTAATACCAAAGTGACTCAATAACTTACCGCTGTGGCGAGTATCTTCACAGGCGATCAATGAAACCTGATTCAGCACCTCTATTGCCCGTGAGCTCATATCGCCCAAATTACCTATGGGAGTAGGAACTATGTAGAGTGCGACGCTTTGGTCCATATATACCTCTGTAATGACAGTGCCAAGACTTTCGTCAAGCGCGAGAGAAGGTTAAACTAGAGGCTGCATCTTACCAGAGTGAAGCCCAGTGTTAAAAAGCCTGAATACAACTAAGTTCGTTTCCGTGGCCATTTTATCGGTAATCTTGGCGGGTTGTGGCACTTCAACGCCCACCTCGACCGGAACTGCACCCACAGTGGCTACCTCTTTAGCATCCGCACCTTTGTCGGCCAATGTGTATTTGGCACAAGCCGCCAATAGCAAAGATCCGAAGCAGCGCGATACTAATCTGCTGCTCGCAGCCCATGCCTACATCAATGCCAACGACTACGCAGCGGCGCAGAAGCTACTAAAATCGATACAGCCAAGCTTGAATCAGAGCCCAACATTTCTGGCCGAACATAAATACTTGACCGCGCGCGTGCTTGAACACACGTCCACCTATAGTGATGCACTTAAAGTTCTGAATTATCCAAGCAATTGGAGTTTGCCAAGCTGGCAGATGACGGCTTATCACCAATTCAAGGCGCATTTATATCAATTGAATAAACAGCCTATTGAACAAGTGCGTGAACTGAGTTTGCTGACGACTTACTTGCCCCCCGCCCAAGCCAACGAGGTGAATAACGCGATTTGGCAAGTTCTGCAGCCAATGCACGAACAAACCTTAAAAGCCTTTACCCAAGATGCTAAGACTCCTGTGTTTACGGGTTGGTTACAACTGGCTTATATCGCGAAGCATTATGCTGTCGATCCGACACAGTTAGTACGCTACTTAGGCGAATGGCAGAAACAAAATCCTTATCATCCTGCAGCGGCTAAGCTGCCCGCCGATCTTGACAGAGCCTTAAACGCTAAGCCATTTACGCCAAAAAACATTGCTGTGCTGTTGCCGCTGACAGGCTCAAGAGCTAACGCTGCCAATGCAATTCGCCAAGGCATATTAGCCAGTTACATGGCCAAGCAAAATGACCAAGTCGCAGTCAACTTTTATGACACGGCAAACGATGCTGCCAGCGCTTACCAACAGGCGCTAACTGCGGGAGCCGAATTTATTATTGGCCCATTATTGCCTACTGAAATTGAACAACTGCAAGTGATCAATGCGGCAAACACAGCCACCACTAATGCGGTGACTAATACTGCTAACCCAGACAAAACAGCCAATACAGCACCTGCTACGCCTGTGCCGCAACTATTTTTAAATCAAGTAGATAAGTTCACCCCCGATCCAAATAAGTTCTACTTTGCATTATCTCCCGCACAAGAGGCGGCCGATGCGGCGGAGCATTTATATCAAGATGGCGTAACTATGCCGTTACTGCTGGCCAGTAACGATACCCTTGGCAAACGCATGGCCGAAAGCTTTATTCAAGCATGGAAAAAGAAGAGCGATAACCCTGTCGAAGTTCACTACTTCGATGGCGGTGATAAAATGCGCACCACAGTACAAGATGCCCTTGGCGTGCGCGATAGCCAAGAGCGGATCGCCCGTATTAAAGAGCTGTTAGGCAATTCAGTACAAGCCGACTTCCGTTCACGCCAAGATATTGATGCCATTTATATGATTTCAACGCCACAGGATCTAACCCTGCTCAAGGCCTTTATCGACGTCAACTTTAGCGTTTTCACACAACCTGTGCCTTTATATACCTCAAGCCGCAGCCGAGTTGAAAATGAAAGCACACAAACGGCGCAGGATTTAAATAACCTGACCCTAAGCGACGCACCTTGGCTAATGCAAAACGGCGAAGAAAATCTGATGGTCAACACACTATTTTCGGGCTGGAATAACAGTCAGAAACGTTTGTTTGTTATGGGTTATGATGCAATGGATTTGATCGGCCGTTTGGCGCAAATGCGCTCATTCACGGGTTATCAATTCAATGGTCGCAGTGGTGCTTTATCTGTCAGTCCAGATGGCATAGTCAACCGCCAATTAAGCTGGGGACGTTATGAAAGAGGTAGCTTCCGCCAGCTATGACACTCGGACAGCAGGCAGAATCGCACGCCCAACGTTACCTTGAACAACAAGGCTTAACTTTTGTCGAACGTAATGTCCGCTATCCGTTTGGGGAAATTGATTTAATCATGCGCCATAAAAACCATTGGGTATTTGTCGAAGTGAAGTATCGTTCGGCAAATCAATATGGCGGCGCATTACAGGCCCTAAGCAGCGCGCAGATCTCGCGAATTCGCAAAGCGGCTAGCCACTATTTACAACTCAATAGACTCGATGTGCCCTGTCGTTTCGATGTCATCGCCATGGAAGCCGATCAAATTCATTGGCTGGTCGATGCCTTTTAAGCGCCAATAGTAAAAGAGTGACTACACAAATTATTTTAACGTCTGTGCCTCAACACGCTTGTGGAAATATGGCATGATAGCAACACTTTATCCTGAAAGGATTTATCCATGTTAGAACGCATTAAAGACAGCTTTACTGAATCTATCCAGACAAAAATCGATGCAGCCGAAGCACTGCCAGAATCCATCGCCAAAGCGGCCGAGATGATGGTGCACTGTCTTTTGGGTGGCAATAAAATCCTTGCTTGCGGTAACGGCGGCAGTGCTGGTGATGCGCAACATTTCTCAGCAGAACTGCTAAACCGCTACGAGATTGAGCGTCCCCCCTTACCAGCCATCGCTCTGTCTACCGATACTTCAACCATCACAGCTATCGCCAACGACTATAGCTATGATGAGATTTTCTCAAAACAGATTTTTGCCTTAGGTCAACCGGGCGACATTCTGCTAGCAATCTCGACCAGTGGTAACTCAGGTAACGTGATTAAAGCCATTGAAGCCGCATTAAGCCGCGACATGACTATCGTAGCGCTAACAGGTAAAGATGGCGGCGCTATGGCTGGCCTACTGAGCGTGAACGATGTGGAAATCCGCGTGCCTTCAAATGTCACTGCACGTATCCAAGAAGTGCACTTACTGGTGATCCATTGCCTGTGTGACAATATTGACCGCACCCTCTTCCCACAGGACGAGCAGCAATGAGACACGCTGCCCCGCTGTTAATGGTTTGCTTGCTGCTTCAAGGCTGCGCCGGTGCCGTTATGGTGGGCGCAGTCAGTGGCGCTATGATGGCCAACGACGAACGTACTGTTAAGACTCAGCTTGATGATACCAATACTGATTTTAAGATCACCAGCGCACTGCTAGAGCAAGAAGATCTTAAAAAACAAACGAATATCACAGGTGTATCCGTCAATGGCAATGTACTTATGATAGGCCAAGCCCCTAACTCTACGTTAAGGGATAAAGCCATCAAGGTCGTACAAGATCTTAAGCTCGGCGGCAAAATACATAATCAAATCCGCATTGGCAATCCAACCTCTTTCACCACCCGCAGCAATGACACTTGGGTTACGACCAAAGTGAAGGGCCGCATGCTGAACGAAAAAGATTTGGATGTGACTCGCATTAAAGTCATCACTGAAAATGGTGAAGTCTTCCTGCTGGGGGTTATTCATCGCTCACAAGCAGACTTAGCTGTTGATATCGCCCGTAATACTGCTGGCGTGCGTAAAGTGGTGAAAGTATTTGAGTATGCTAAGTAATTTTGCAGTTTACCTATTTAAAACTTGAGCCTAAGTGGTGAGCTAACTCGCCCACTTAGGCTTTAACCCTCGCTGTTATTTTCCCGTGAGTGTATCTGCTATCTTAGGTGCCGATTTTGATAGGAGCGATCCTAGCCAAGGTAAAAACAACGAAGGCAATACGATTAAGGCGGCACCGAGCCAACTTAAGTTATCCAACCATTCATCGAACAACAACCAGCCTAAAAAGACAATAAACAACAAGCCTGTGTATTCCGCAATCGCGATATCACTCGCCTGGGCCTTGCGGTAAGCCAGCACACAAAACCAGTGATAAACCAATAAAAATGCGTTGCTCAGCAAGGCCACGCCCACCAGCTCCCAACTCAAACCCTCAATCCCCTGAAACGCTGCAATCACTAACGTTGCCGGAATACCCAGCAAGTTATATAGCATTAGCGTTAGCACGGGATGCTCAGCATGGGGCACTTTTTTAAGTGCTAACTGATTCACTGCAAAGGTAAAAGCAGAAAACAGCACAGCAATGCCGTACCAATTCATTTCGCTCGGTCGCAGGATAATCAAGATGCCGACAAAACCTAAGCCAGTACAGATTGTCTGAGCAGCGGTGATCCTCTCGCTCAGGAAGAAATACCCCATCAAAATAATCATTAGCGGTGCGGAATAAAACAATGAGCTAACTGTCGCAAGCGGCAATGCCATTAAGCCAATAATTAAAAAAAGCGCGCCAACTGAGCCTATGTTGGCACGCCAAAGGTGAACTGAGATATGTGTCGTCATCGGACGCTGCGAATACAGCCACACTGGCAACAACATAAATACTGAAGAGATTTGCCTGACAAGGAGGAAAGTCGAGGCACTCGCATCGTCCGGTAACCACTTGATCGACACATCATAGAAGGCACTGAATAGATTACCTACTATCAATAAAATCAAACCAATAACTACTGGGCGTTGCATTTTTTAACATCCATAAACCTCAATGGCGGCATGATAATCCTCGCAAAACTTAAGCTGAAATGATGCTTTCTCATGCTAGATGAATTAAATTCATACTAAAGCCTTTAGATATTGAAAATCATGAGAAAGCTCCCTCCATTACGCGCTCTACAAGTGTTTGAAGCTGCCGCCAGACAGCAGCATTTTTCTAAGGCCGCCGATGAACTGTGCATCACCCAAAGTGCAGTGTCGCACCAAGTGCGAGTATTAGAAGAGTATTTTGGCGAGCAACTGTTCGACCGTCAGGGGCGTAAACTGCAGTTAACGCCTAAGGGGCACGGACTATTTCTAGAGTTAGAACGGATATTCAACGAGTTAAGCGACCTCAACTTGAAAGTGCGCGATACGCCAAATCAACAGCTCTGCCTAGCCGTTTACAGCTCATTCTCAGTAAAATGGTTGATCCCAAGACTCGCCGATTTTCGCCGCCAATATCCGAGCGTGAAAATCCGCCTCGAGATGATCACCCAAGATCCTGATCTAAGCACCAGCACCGCGGATATCTTCATCGCCGGTAAGTTAAATCAACGTGGCTATTGGCAACAGTTACTGCACAAAGAGCGTTTAATTCCTGTATGCAGCCCCAGTTTTTACCTTAAATGGCGCGACATAAGCCTGAGTAATTTCCAGCAACAAGCTCTGCTGGTGGTTGATGAAGGACCATTAGGGCTCGACTGGCATAAGTGGTCATCGGCGCACCAAATACCACTCGATAACGAACAACAGCATGTGTTTAGTCATATTGTGATGGCGATTGAAGCAGCGATTGCCGGCCAAGGCTTAGCCCTAGCGCCGGACTTTATGGTGGCTGGCGATATCACCACGGGGCGTTTAGTCGCCTTGAATCTTCCCGATGTGCATACCGGATTTGAATTTACCTTCTTTTGTAAGCAGCGCCGTTTATCAGAACCTGCGATTGCCGCTTTCTCATCTTGGCTAAAATCACAGGCTTAGGATGAATTACAGGCACAAAAAAGCCGACGCGAACGTCGGCTTAATTTATCGATCGATTGATTACACTAACAAACCAATCTTCTCATACACTTTCTTCAGGGTCACTTCGGCACGCGCCTGCGCACTCTGTGCACCAGCTTTCATCACTTGGTCTAAGTAAGCACGGTCGGCACGAATCGCGCGGTAACGCTCTTGCAGTGGCTCTAACATGCTCACAACCGCTTCACCTGCTGCACCTTTCAAATGGCCATACATCTTGCCTTCAAACTCGGCTTCTAGGCTCGCAATGCTTTGCCCTGTCACACCCGACATGAGACTCAGCAAGTTAGAAACACCCGGTTTATTATCCACATCAAAACGCACGACTGGCGGCTCATCACTGTCTGTCATGGCTTTTTTCAGCTTCTTCAGCACTGATTTCGGATCTTCTAGCAGGCCGATAACGTTATTACGGTTGTCGTCTGACTTAGACATCTTCTTTAGCGGCTCCTGCAGCGACATGACTTTAGCGCCAAGTTCAGGAATAAACGGCTCAGGAATGGTGAAAGTATCACCATAGGCATTGTTAAAACGAGTAGCGATATCACGCGTTAACTCAAGGTGTTGTTTCTGATCTTGGCCAACGGGGATTTCGTTCGCTTGATAAATCAGAATATCCGCCGCCATCAACACTGGGTAGCCAAATAAACCCACGTTGATGTTGTTAGCGTGCTTTTGTGATTTATCTTTAAACTGAGTCATGCGGCTCAACTCGCCCATTTGGGTATAGCAGTTTAATGCCCAACCCAATTGCGTATGTTGTGGCACCTGTGACTGGATAAACACTGTACTCTTTTTAGGATCGACGCCACAGGCCAAATACAGGGCTAAGGTATCTAAACACGCTTCGCGCAACGCTTTAGGATCTTGGCGCACGGTAATGGCATGCAAATCGACGACACAATACAGGCAGTCGTGGCTATCTTGCATCGCAACCCATTGACGCAATGCACCCATGTAGTTACCTATGGTTAATTCGCCGGACGGCTGTGCACCGCTGAGTACTATGGGTTTGGTCATTACGTCATTGCTCCACTATCTATATAAAAAGACTAAAAAATCGACTAAAGAACAGGTAACCCCCATTACTTGGTAGGTTTTACCCAGTTCAAAATCTCACTAAATTGCTCACATACGGCATCTGGGCCACTGAGCCCAATATCTTCACCGTAGTTGTAGCCGTAGGTCAAGCCGATTGACGCTATCCCAGCCGCTTTCGCGGCTAAAATGTCATTTTTAGAATCGCCGACCATCAATAACTCAGTTTTCTCCAATTGCCACTCATGCAATAAGTGCTGCAGCGGCAAAGGGTCGGGCTTCATCTTAGCTAAGGTATCGCCACCTAACACTAAGCTGAAAAAGTCGTTAATCCCAAAGGCATTGAGTAATGGCATGGTAAAACGATAGGGTTTATTGGTAACAACCGCTAACTTAAAGCCTGCATCAAACAAAGTTTGCAGCACTTGATGCACGTCGCTATACAGCGCACTGTGCTTTTCAAGATTTTCTTGATAATGATGCATAAAAATCGGCATAGCCGCATCAAGGGTTGTTTGCTCAACATCCGTACCCAAAGCATGACTCATAGCACGGCGCATCAACATCTCTGCACCGTTACCAACCCAAGTACGAACTTGCGCCTCAGAGCAGCTCTTCAAACCTAACTCAATCAAGGCTTCCTGCGTAGCAACGGTTAGGTCCGGCACACTGTCAATCAGCGTGCCATCTAGATCAAACGCAATCGCTTTAATCTTATCCCACATGGCTATGCCCCAACTTTAGCAAGTTCGGCACGCATCTCATCAACAACGGCCTTATAATCGGGCTTGCCGAAAATAGCCGAGCCCGCAACAAACATGTCCGCACCGGCGGCCGCGATTTCTGCGATATTGTCGACCTTAACGCCGCCATCGACTTCTAAACGAATATCAAAACCACTGGCATCAATACGCGCACGCACTTGGCGCAGCTTATCTAAGGTCGATGGGATAAAAGATTGCCCGCCAAAACCAGGGTTCACTGACATCAATAGGATCACGTCGAGTTTATCCATCACATGGTCAAGATAATGCAGTGGTGTCGCAGGATTAAACACGAGACCCGCCTTACAACCGCACTCTTTGATGAGCTGAAGAGTACGATCGACATGCTCAGAGGCTTCAGGGTGGAAAGTAATAATAGACGCGCCCGCTTTAGCAAAATCAGGCACGATACGGTCAACCGGCTTGACCATCAAATGCACATCAATATCAGCGGTAATCCCATAGTTACGCAGTGCTTGGCACACCATAGGGCCAATCGTTAAGTTAGGAACATAGTGATTATCCATCACATCAAAATGTACTACGTCGGTTCCCGCATCTAACACAGCTTTTACATCGTCACCCAAACGGGCAAAATCGGCAGATAAAATTGATGGAGCAATCAAGAATGGACGCATAAAACACTCGCTGCTATTTGGATAAAAAGTGCCTTATTTTACCCTGAGCCAAGCTAAGCCTCTATAGCTAAAGCCACATTTCTGGCAATTGATCCGCTATGCCGATGTCAGTAAAGCAGCACACTCTGCAGCTATCGCAGTAAATTGGGGCTTAGATTCGGTAAAATAAGCTAATATTTCCGAGCATTTTGGCTGGAATTGATAATTTTTTGTTCATAAACTAAGCGAGTTTGTTATACTCGAGGCGCAGTGCTGGTTCATTCCAAAGGAAGCGTTATGATGGAGCGGTTTAGTCAGTTTTCACACTATGTTAGGTCGGTGACATTTAAGTCATCTATGATGTTGGCATTTACTGCAGTTGTAGTGGCCACGCTAGCTTTGGGCGTTGAAAAACTTACGGAAAATACCGAAACTGCATCTTGCGCTTGTAGCAATGACACTCGTTACAACAATGCACTGCCCAGTAGCCACCCTAATAATCGCTGCGCCGATCAAGCACAAACCTTAAGCTGGAAAACGTGGCTTACAGGTAAAAACCGTTCGAGTCAGTTCCACTTTGTCGATCTACTTGAACTATTACATGGTCATCAAGATAAACCTATGGATGATCTCAAGCCCACTACGTCGCATCTCGCCTATTAATGCTTAGCCGAATTTGGCAAGTATTCCACAGTACCGTTGCAGCTTTTTTCGGGGTACAAACTAGCGAAAATCGTAAAAAAGATTTTCAAACCAGTTCCCCATTGCCCTACATAGTGATGGGCATAGTGTTAGCTGTCATCTTAGTGGCAAGTCTGATGTTTCTCGTAGGACAAGTGCTTAGCTAAACGTTATTTATGTTGAAACTAGTCGTCTTTTGGATCGTAGTTTTCATCATATAACGCCATCAACTCATCCACTTTGTTACGACCACTGCCATTTTGACTAATGTTGCGTTGCACTTGAATTTTCGCTAAATGCGCACCGCGATATAACTCGCGAGTTAATGGAATATCGTGATTACTAATCAATACCGGAATACCACGCTCTAACGCGGTATGGCGCGAATGACGAGCCAGCAGTGCTTGATCGTCTAAACTAAAACCTGCACCAACATATGTCGTGAAACTGGATGTAGTAGATAACGGTGCGTAAGGTGGATCGCAATAGATAACATCGCCACTGCGTGTCTGCTCAAAGGCTTTTTCGTAACCAATGCATTTAAACTCAGCACGTTGCGCTTTTTCAGAAAAGGCCCAGATTTCCTTTTCGGGGAAATAAGGTTTTTTATAGGAGCCAAAGGGCACATTGAAGCCACCCTTACGGTTATAACGGCATAAGCCATTAAAACCATGGCGATTTAAATAAAGAAAATACACAGAACGCTGGAAAGGGTCGCGACATTTATTAAAGTCGGTCCGCACCTGATAGTAAGCTTCCTTTTGATTCATCTCATCGACAAACAATGCTTTAGCGGCGGCAATGTATGCTTCTGGTTGATGCTTCACTATCTGATATAACTCGATCAAGTCCTGATTAATGTCACAGAGCAGGTAGCTAGGATAATCCGTATTCAAGAAAACGGATCCTGCACCCACAAACGGCTCGACCAAACGGTCTCCTGCGGGTAAATAACTGGCTAAATCATCCACCAATTTAAATTTACCGCCAGCCCACTTAAGGAAGGCTCTGTGTTTTTTTATCATTTAACTTGATGAATGCCGACAAAAATAAAGGCCATGATTGTACTCTGTTTATTCTGAAATTTCACGATTTGAGAGACTTTCTTCTACTTGATAATCTTTCAAATCGGCCCATTTTCTGACCCAAGGTTGCTCAAAACGATACTCCTTAACCAATTGAGCCGCCGCATTCGAAGCCAATTTGCTACTGCTGTAGTGCCCAACGAGAACAACCCACCGCTGTTTATACTTTGCGACTCGAACACCCTCGACATTCTCAAGACTCTTTAATGTCGAACGCAGGGTATCTAACTGAGCAACACTCGCTATTTGTACGGTATAACCTTTGAGTGGCTTTTGCGGTTCCAAAACTGTTTTATCAACCTTTGCAGCCTCTGGCGCTGGAGACTGAACATCTACCGTTTTAGCTTGAGGCCCTGCATCCACAGTTGGCTCATCATCACCAAAAGACTTGCTACTCACTTCACCAACACTCACTAAGGCTGCATCATCAGGCTCTGGATGTGGTGCCTCACCATGAAATTCACTTAATGGATCGACAGCCGGTTCTGTTTTGGCTTTGGATGTATCTAGTTCGTTAACTTTCACGGTTACAGTGGCAAACTTTAATTGTTCAGCGCGCAGAGCAAAATAGGGTGCTAAGATTTTTTGCCCATAGGACAAGAAAGCGGGGGAATCTATCGCAGGAAAAGTCGCAGTCTCTATGGCTTGCTCTTCAGAAAATGGTTGAGTAACACCAAGCCAAATACCTAGCGCTAACAACATGCTCACAGCTGTCACCACCACAGCTTTATATTTCACCCAAGAAGATGTTTTCTCTTGCGGGCTATGCAAGGCTTTATCTAACAGATTGACCACTTCTTGCGGCGTACCCGTTTGCTTCTCAAGCTGACTGCGTACGATTTCCCTTGGCGTAAAAGGGTTTTGATCGCTGTATCTCAGCAATGTTTGATACAAAGCTTCACGCTCTGGCATGGTTAACGGCTCAATACTGATAGGTAATATTTGCCGCCGCAATTGCTCGGGTAATTGTGGCAATAGGTCCGCTAAGAATGCCGGTGGAACCGTGAGCGTGACGGCAATATTCTTACCCGCACACTGGATCTGATTGAGAATAATGCACTCAGCCCATAATGCCTTAGGCAATAAATGCGCATCATCGATAATGATATGTAAGGGTTTAGTTTGCGTGCTCGCAAGCCGCAACAGAGTATCGGCGAGGGGAATGTCGTCGTCAAAAATAGGGGATGAAATTAGCTGGACTAGAATTTTGCGGCGTATCTCAGCGTTATCGGCATGCATAGGACAAATCACAAATGCCGCATTTGACTCGTCAAAATCGGTCGCTAATCCGGTAACTAAGGTCGTTTTTCCTGAACCGCTGACACCAGAAAGCACCAGCAGCTGATCGCTATAACTGGCAACATGATGCATTCTTTGTATGAGGGCTTCCTGAGAAGGAAGCAAGACAGAACCCTGAAACGTCACTCGCCCACCACACAGTTTTTATGCGCAGCGAATAACCTGTTCAAGGGTAGATTCTGTGACTTGACTAAACACATCCGCGCGGCCTATTGCCGTTGGGAGCACCAGTCGAATCTGACCGCCTAAAACTTTTTTATCGCGTCGCATATGTTGAATGAAACTGTCGAAATCCATAGATTCCGGCGCACTCACTGGAAGATCAAAAGCTTGTAGTAACTGTATGATACGACAAACGATTGACTCATCGATAAGCCCCAGTGCCTTAGCTGTTTTAGCAGCAAGGACTGTGCCAGCTGACACGGCTTCACCATGCAGCCAATTACCGTAGCCCATTTCGGCTTCAATCGCGTGACCAAAGGTATGACCCAGATTCAACAAAGCACGCACGCCCTGCTCAGTTTCATCTTGGCTAACCACATCAGCTTTAATCTCACAGCAACGAGAGATAGCATAAACTAATGCTTCGGCATCTAAAGTTTTTAGCGCCGTTACATTATCTTCAAGCCATTGAAAAAAATCAGCATCCCACATGATGCCATACTTGATGACTTCCGCCATTCCCGCCGCAAACTCGCGCGCTGGAAGCGTATGTAAACATAAAGTATCGATAAGCACGATTTGTGGCTGATAAAAGGCCCCAATCATGTTTTTACCAAGAGGATGGTTAACAGCCGTTTTACCGCCGACGGAAGAATCCACCTGCGACAATAAAGTTGTCGGAATTTGAATAAAATCGATCCCACGTTGATAACATGCCGCGGCAAAGCCCGTCATATCACCAATCACGCCGCCACCCAAAGCCACCAGCATAGAATCTCGACCATAGTTTTGCTGCAGCAGTGCAGTAAAAATAGTATCTAGATGTGCTAAGTCTTTGAATTGTTCGCCATCGGGAAGGATAACACTCTCTACCTCACCAAACGAAGCCATCGTCTCTTGTATCTGTTTAAGATACAAAGGCGCGACAGTTTCATTGGTGACGATAAGAATACGTTTTTTAAGCAGGTAGCGAGACAAAGTCTCGCCATCACTCATCAAATTCTGGCCAATGTAAATGGGATAACTACGTACACCTAAATCAACCTGAATTTGCTTCATAAATTCTGCCTAAAAACCTAATTGCTCAATGATCTGATTTGCGACGATCTTTGCGCTTTGATCATCGGTTTTGACAATCACATCGGCAATTTCTTCGTACAATGGATTACGGATCTCTGCAAGATTCTCCAACACTTCTCGAGGATCATCCACTTGCAATAATGGGCGTCGCTTGTCTCTTTGAGTACGAGCGACCTGTTTGTCGATAGTGGTTTCCAGGTAAACCACAATGCCACGAGCAGACAGATGATTACGGATATCTTTGCTTTGTACTGAACCACCACCGGTGGCAAGGACGATACCTTGTTTCTCAGACAAATCAGCAATAACCTGAGCTTCACGACGACGGAAGCCTTCTTCACCTTCGACGTCAAACACCCAAGCAATATCAGCGCCTGTGCGTTGTTCAATCTCTTGATCCGAATCGTGGAATTCTAAATGCAGCATTTGCGCCAGATGGCGACCAATTGTGCTTTTACCTGCGCCCATAGGGCCTACCAGAAAAATATTACGTTTTTCAGCCATTTCTTGTACGTCTGAATCTTATTGAAAAGTATGCCTATATCGACTCAACATCAAGCCGACCTATATGTTACCTTGCTCTTATGAGACTTGACCGAGGATTATCTCAGCTTAGGGTCTACTATGGCAAGCCATGTGCGCTATTTATGCAAAGAATTGTATTCCAGTAATAATAAAGCCAGCAATCACTGCTGGCTTTAGTCGATACATAGCAAGTGCTTAGATCTTCTCACCGACTATTTTGGGGGTTACGAAAATAAGTAGCTCTTGACGCTCATTTTTGTCTGTTGTGTTCCTAAACAGGAAACCGACTAAGGGAATGTCACCGAGAATAGGGACTTTACTCACACGGCTGATCAAGTTTTGCTGATAAATACCACCAAGGACTATGGTTTCACCGTTATCAACTAGCACTTGAGTGCCAATACGTTGAGTATCGATGGCGACAGCGGGACCCGTTGGTGTGTCAACCGTCTTGCCCTGAGAGTCTTGGGTGATTTCCAAATCTAAAATAACGCGGTTATCAGGTGTAATTTGTGGTGTAACTCGCAAGGACAACACGGCTTTCTTAAAAGTGACCGAGGTTGCACCGCTTGAAGTCGACTGCACATAAGGTATCTCCACACCCTGCTCAATATAAGCCGCCTTTTGGTTAGAGGTAGTAATACGAGGGCTGGCGATAATTTCACCTTTATTTTCTTGCTCTAACGCACTCAATTCCAAATCAAGAATAGTACCATCTGCCAACTTAGCAACGTGGAATGCGATACTTGTTGGATTGGTCACTGCCGCAGGCAAATTAACGTTCAAACGTTGGTCAGGAGTTGGAATGATGCCGTTGGCAATACTCTGAGCACCTTCTAATGTACCAGAAGTTCCCTTACTGCCCTGCTGATCCGTTACGCCCCAACGTATGCCTAAGTCTTCAGAGACATCATCTTTGACTGTTACCATACGTGACTCGATCAGCACTTGACGAATAGGGATATCGAGTACTTCGACTAAACGATGGATGTTCTCAATCGTTTCTGCCGTATCTTTCACAAGTACAGTGTTGGTACGTTCATCGACCGCGACTGAGCCGCGTGGCGATAGTAAGCTAGAATCTGCGCTTTTAAGCAGCTCAGCAATGTCGATCGCTTTGGCATAGTTAATTTGCAAGTACTCAGAATACAAAGGTGCTAACTCTTTAACTTCTTGCCTATTTTTGAGATTTTGGCTTTCACGA
Organism: Shewanella sp. SM21; assembly: GCF_025654335.1. Taxonomy (NCBI): domain Bacteria; kingdom Pseudomonadati; phylum Pseudomonadota; class Gammaproteobacteria; order Alteromonadales; family Shewanellaceae; genus Shewanella; species Shewanella sp. SM21. The sequence goes on along the minus strand of NZ_JAKKRL010000011.1, from coordinate 18,143 downwards.
ATAGCCAACTCTTCGCTCGGTGCCACCATTAAGATGTTGCCTTCGATACGTTTATCTAGGCCTTTGGTTTGTAGAATCAAATCTAATGCTTGGTCCCAGGGCACATCATCCAATCTCAAGGTGATGTTGCCTTCAACAGTATCACTCGTGACTAAGTTAAAATTGTTATAGTCAGCAATGATCTGCAAAACAGTACGTACAGGGATATTTTGAAAGTTAAGCGACAAAGTACGGCCATTGTATTTTTTAACATCTTTCTTGGCGGCAACTCTCTCAACTTTATTCATCGAGAGTCTAAAGAGATTATCCTCTTGCTTATAACTGAACTCATATTCCCCAGCAATATCAACTAAAATGCGCGTTGTTAGATCTTCTTTAAATGTCTCGAAGCTTTTTACTGGTGTTGAAAAATCTTTCACATCCATAACATAAAGCAGATCACTATTAATATCAGTGTTATATAACTTAACTTCGAGTTTAGCGCCCACTTGCTCAACGTTAACGGCAACCGAGCGGTTATTCAAATAGACCAATAACTCACCGCCACCATTTTCATTACGACGAAAATCGATATTTTTAATGCTGTTAACGAAGGGATTTTCTGCCTGAGTCTGAGCGCCTGCAACCTCATCATTAATAGTGAGTCGATATGAGTTGCCCATGACTGAACCTTGGTAAGGTTTCACTTTGGACATACCTAAGGTGACTTTAAGACGAGTATCTTGCTGCTCAGTCATCATGTCAGTTACACCGACTTGATTAATGGGTAAGCGATCCTTAGATAAACCAGAAATACTATTCTCAAAGGTTAATACGAGCTCTGCAGGCGAGGCATTAGAGTCAATAACTGGCGGAGTGACCGCTTCTTCAAATACCAATTCTAGCTCTAACTGGTGGTCAACCAAGGCATGGTACTTAACATCCATTAATCGGTTTGCAGCATAACTCGATGGCAAAATTCCAAATACCAATGCGATCCCAATAACAGACTTGATTAAGCCTGAAGAAATTAACGGGACTTTTATCGCGGCAGAAGATTTCATTATTCCCTCATCCTTCGCTCGTTATTCTCCAGAAAGTTCTAAATTGCTCGTCCTTTCGGACCAACAACCTGAACCATCTGGAATTAATTCTACTACTTCGACATTTTGTGAAGTAACTTTAGAAATGCGTCCATTAAACAGACCTAAATACTCACCAACGCCCATCCGATAAACACTGCCGTCATTTGTTTCAACTAACGCCCAAGTTGTATCGGCTTCACTTAAGGTGCCACGCATTTTTAAATTATCTAAAGGATAAGTTTCTAATCGTCCTTTTCGACGCTTTAAGTCCGGTTGTAAACAATCTTTGCTGGTATCAACAACTTCTTCCGTTAACTCACGCGAAGGTGGTACAAAAGGGCTACGCATTAATTCGGCTTGATAGGCAAAGTGCTCAAATCTTGGCGGCTCTTTCAAGGGCGGGATATGAGCAACGTGTTGCGCTTTGGTTGTAGTAACAAATAGCTCTAAATCACTACGATCGCCAACACAACCCATTAAAAAAAGACTCAAGGCTAACAAAGGTAAGAATTTCATTATTTCTTCCCCTTATTAGCAGGTTTTTCAGGCGGTAATTCAGCCCCTTCTTTAAAGCGGTATGTCTTGGCTAAGATATCCATTGCTAAGTTGCCGGCTTCATCTCGCTTAATGGTGAAATCATGGAGGCTAACGATACGCGGCAGCTTAGCGACACCACTCACCATACTACCTAGCTGATGGTAATCTCCCGTCACAGACATTTTAATTGGAAACTCAATATAGAAATCCCGCTGAATTTCGGCCTCCCAATTCAAACTATTAATTTTGAGTCCTGCATCCGTAGCCACAAAAGTTAAATCGTCTAGCAAACCTGGCATTTCATTTTCAGATGGCAGCATCTTCAGTAACTCTGCAAACTGTACTTCCATCGTCGCTAGCTGATCTCGGTAGAGTTTTAAATTTGCCGCAAGTTGATACTTATTCTTGAAATCATCTCTGAGCTGCACTTCTTTATCTTGCTCTGCGGTATAAATATCTACCGAATCGGAGACGACCAAGAAATATCCCGCAGCAAAAACACAAAGTGCTAAAAGGATCGCGAAAAAGGTTTTAACTTGATTTGGCCAACCACCAATATTTTCAAAGTCGATATCATTAAATTGACTTAGATCGAGTTTCATTTACTCGCTCCTTTTGTCATTTTCTCAGGCTCGTCTACACTCGCGCCTTTAATAGTGACTCTCAAACTAAAACGCTGTAATTGCCGTAACTCTTCATTTTGGGTCACGATCGACTGCATATTAGGATCGGTTAACCATTCGGAAGTTTTCACTTTTCGCATCATGTTGGCGACGTTATTGTTCGATTCACTACGCCCTTCAATCAGCAACAAACTGCCCTTTTTCTCTAGGCTAGACAGATATATTCCTGGAGGTACAATTCGAACAAGCTCATCTAACACGTGAGTAGGCAAATTACGGGATTGCTGTAGATTAAGAATAATTTCTGTACGCCGCTCAATGTCTTTCTTACGTTCAGTAATTTTCTTGATCTCAGAAATTTGCGTTTCAAGCAGACTGATTTCCGATTGCAAATAAGCGTTACGTGCTTTTTGCTCATCGGTCATAACATCTAATAAAGATACTGCGACATAGACTAAAATCGCCGACGCTAAAAATACTGCCGCTAAAATACCAATATAGTCGCGCTTTTGTTTTTCTCTCGCCTCTTCTCGCCAAGGGAGTAGGTTTATGTTCGCCATTGACCGTAACTCCTCAATGCTAAGCCACAAGCAACCATATATTTGCTGATTGTAGGTTGCAGCGCACTTTTAACCGACTCATCGGCATGCAAACACCCTTGAAAAGGATCGGCGATAATAGTGTGAACACCCAATTCATTCGTCAGTAAATTAGCCATACCTTCTAATTTAGATGTCCCACCGCATAATACGAGATAATCGACTTTATCTTTACCGCTGGAAGTGCAATAAATCTGCAGCGTACGTTTTATTTGTTGTAATAGCTGAGTTTGAAAAGGTGACAAAACTTCAAACATATAATTTCGTGGTAAGTCGCCTTCAATCTTTGCTTTCTCAGCTTGATCATAAGACATGCCATAGAAGGATAATATTGACTGAGTAAATTGCTCACCACCGAAAGCTTGCTCACGAATAAAAGTCGTCTCACCCGATTCAACCACAGAGAAAGTCGTCATATTCGCGCCGATATCAACCATAGCGACGGCTTTATGTTTCGCTCCTTCTGGAAGCTGGGCCATAATTAGCTCGGCAGCTCGACCTAGAGCGTAACCTTCAACATCCACCACTTTAGCCTCAAGTTCAACGCTATCCAGCGCATCGACTCTGACATCAATATTATCAGTGCGGCATGCGCTCAACAGCACATCAACTTTAGTAGGATCGGTACTGTTTACGTTTAGCGTTTCAAAATCTATGCTAACTTCATCGAGTGAATACGGAATAAGGTTATCGGCTTCAATTTCTATCTGTGCCTCCATTTCTTCCTCACTAAGGGAGGCATCCATGTAGATCACTTTCGTCATCACAGCAGAACCCGAAACAGAAACAGCGGCATATTTAACGGATTTAGGCAGGCTACGTTTTATTTGCTTAAGGCATTCAACAACGGCATCAGCATCACGAATATCATGATCGTTAACGGCCCCCTTCTTAATGGGTACCGCGGCATGACTCAATATTTTGTATCCGTCAGCAGTCTTACTCAACAAAATGGCCTTAACTTCATGGGAACCGATATCGATTCCCACCATCTGCGGAGCCTGACGCTTCCATAAATTTGAAAGCATATCCATTGTCACTTTTTTATTTATATTTCAGTAAAAGAGATTAGCACAAAATCAACTTGTTATACTTACTTGTATCGAATGTTTCATCATTTTACAAATGCTATTTTGTGAGTCTCACGTTTTTACTTCACCAAGACGTGTGCGCCTTATATACTGTCGCACTTAACAGAACATTAGGATAAATTTTGGTGAAGTGGTTAAAACGTATTGTTATAGCACTATTCAGTCTAGCCCTTTTGGGCGTAGGCGCCATTGTGGCAGCATACTTTTATGTTTTGCCGGATTTACCGGATGTTTCAACACTAAAAAATGTGCAACTTCAAACACCTTTACGTATTTACAGTAGTGACGGCAAACTTATTTCTCAATTCGGTGAGAAACGTCGCATTCCACTAACGTTAGACGAAGTGCCAAAACCTCTGCTACAGGCGTTTATCGCAACCGAAGATGCCCGCTTTTATGAACATGGTGGTATAGACCCTGTTGGCGTGCTTCGCGCCGCATTAGTGATGTTGACCACTGGTGAGAAAAAGCAAGGTGCGAGTACGATTACCATGCAGGTCGCGCGTAACTTCTTCTTAACCCGCGATAAGACTATTATTCGTAAAGTGAAGGAGATTTTTATCTCCTATCATATTGAAGAGTTGCTCACCAAAGATGAAATTTTAGAGCTCTACGTAAACCGCATTTACTTAGGCCAACGGGCCTATGGGGTTGGGGCTGCTGCGCAAGTGTATTTCGGTAAAAACGTGCAAGAACTCAGCTTATCTGAACTGGCCGTTATTGCAGGCCTACCCAAGGCGCCCTCTACACTCAATCCAATCACGTCACCTTCGCGTGCATTGGCTCGCCGTAATGTCGTCCTCATGCGGATGAATGAAGTCGGCTACATCAGCCAAACCGAATACCAAGCAGCACTACAAGAACCATTGGTGGCCAGATATCATGGCGCTGAAATTGATCTCTATGCCCCTTATATTTCTGAAATGGCTCGGGATTACATGGTACAGAAGTACGGTGAAGAAGAAGCCTATACCAATGGCTACAACGTCTATACGACTATCTCATCGGATCTACAACTTAAAGCTCAACAGGCACTGCGTAATAACGTCTATGCCTATGATGAACGCCATGGCTACCGCGGTCCTGCTGCCGTGTTGTGGACGGACGAAAAACCTGAACCTGCTCAAATCAAAACTGAACTAGCCAAGATTGCTTCAGTACAAGAATTGCAACCCGCCGCAGTCATCAGCATTGCAGATCAGCAAGCAAGTATAATGACCGCCAAAGGCGAAACTAAAGTCATTACTTGGGATGGATTGAAGTGGGCACGTAAGTTTATTACTGATAAGCGTCAAGGTAGTGTACCGAAATCAGCTTCTGACATACTCAAGGTCGGCGAGCGTATTTGGATCCGTGATAACGGCCAATATTTGCAACTATCGCAAGTACCAGAAGTCGCCAGCGCAACAGTATCACTCGACCCCAAAAATGGTGCTATTCGCACTTTAGTTGGTGGTTATAGCTTTAGCCAAAGCCAATACAACCGAGTGACTCAAGCGAAGCGTCAATTAGGTTCGAATATAAAACCTTTCATCTATGCCGCAGCATTAGAGAAAGGCTTTACCTTAGCGACCCTCATAGACAATGCGCCAATTAATAAACCCGATATCAGCCAAGGCACAGCATGGCGCCCTAAAAACTCACCCGATATCTATGGCGGCCCCACTCGTTTACGTGTGGGTTTAGCGCAATCTATTAACGTTATGTCTGTGCGTGCAATGCGTCATGTCGGACTCGACGAAACCATTGCTCAACTCGTTGAATTTGGTTTTGATCCTAACGACTTACCTCGCAACGAATCGATTGCATTAGGTTCGTCTTCAGTCACGCCATTGCAAGTAGTTACTGCATTTAACGTATTTGCTAACGGCGGTTTCTTACTCGAACCTTTCTATATTGATCGCGTAGAAGATGCTTACGGCAATGTTATCGAAAAAGCGAACCCTACATTGGCCTGTAAGCCTAGCCAACCAGTTACACCGAGCGACTCTATAGCGTTCAGCGTAAGTGGAGACTCTGGTGCTGAGCGTAGTGCACCTGTTGCGCAGTGTTTCAATCAAACCGGTCGCTACGCTCCGCAAATTATTTCAGAGCAAACGGCATTCCTCATTACCGAAGCACTGAAGAGCGTGATCTGGGGTGGGGGCGATTGGAGTAAAGGCACGGGTTGGCAAGGTACGGCTTGGCGCGCGGCAAAATTGATTAAGCGCCATGATATTGCAGGTAAAACGGGTACAACCAACGAATCGCGCGACACTTGGTTCAGTGGTTTTAGCCCAGTCATCACTAGCACTTTCTGGGTCGGTTTCGACGATCACGGTCGCCAACTGGGCAGAACCGCATGGAATGCAAACGGCGAAAAAGATCAGATAACTGGCGCCGAAGCGGGAGCGAAAACAGCAGGTCCGGGCTGGAACGAGTTTATGAACAGTGTCTTACAAGGCACACCAGAGACAACCTCGATTCCGCCAGAAGGCATAGTTTCGGTACGCATCGATTTAGCGACGGGTAAACTTACCCGAAAAACCGACTATACCAGTGCGTTCGAGTACTTTATTTCAGGTACGGAGCCGAAGGAATACATCAGCGAAACTCAGGATGAAAACAATTTATTCATCGATGCACCAACCGATGATTTATTCCAATAAACAAATGCTAAAAAGTCATTACCACTAATTGTGGCCCAATAAAAACGCGACCTAATGTCGCGTTTTTTATTGGCTTGAATTGTGGATTTGAATAACTCGCTTAACGAACTTTCTTGGCCGCAATCGCCTGCTGAATTTGTGGCAATGCAGTACCACCGAGCACGTCGCGTTTCGCTAAACAAGCTTCAATAGTCAGGTTTGGATAGACATCATCTTCAATGATAGCGGCAAAAGTTTTTAATTCGGCCAAGGAGAAATCCTCGAGCGGAATTTGCTTCGCTATCGCAGCAACCACGACTTCACCCACAACATGGTGCGCCTCACGGAAAGGCATACCTTTAGACACGAGATAATCCGCAAGCTCAGTAGAATTTGCATAACCTTGCTGTGCGGCTAACAGTGCATTAGGACGATTGACCTTCAAACCTGACAACACTAACGCCACCATATCGAGGCAAATTGCCCAGCTATCAACTACGTCAAACAGGCCTTCTTTATCTTCCTGCATATCTTTGTTGTACGCCAAAGGCAGTGCTTTCATCGTCGTGAGAATGCCCACTAAGCTGCCATACACCCGGCCGGTTTTGCCACGGATAAGCTCTAATGCGTCTGGATTTTTCTTCTGTGGCATCAGGGATGAACCCGAGGTCACTTCATCACTCAGGGAAATAAAGTTCGCTTCACCTGAGTTAAAGAAAATCAAATCTTCAGCCATACGGCTTAAGTGCATCATGCTGATCGATGCGGTTGAACAAAGCTCTACCACGTGATCTCTGTCTGATACACTATCTAAGCTATTCAGCGTTGGCGAGGCAAAATTAAGCGCAGCAGCCAGTGCATGTCTATCTATTTTATAAGCTGTGCCCGCAAGGGCACCAGAACCTAATGGACAGGTATTCGCGCGGGTTAACGCATCGGCTAAACGGCTGATATCCCGCTCAGTCATTTCCACATACGCTAAACACCAGTGGCCAAATGTCACAGGTTGCGCGCGCTGCAAGTGAGTATAACCCGGCATTACCGCATCAAATTCACGCTCAGCCAACGCCAGTAATTCAGCATGTAAGCCTTGAAGGCGCGCGAGTAATGCTTTGCCTTCGGATTGACACCAAAGCTTTAAATCGGTGGCAACTTGATCGTTACGGCTACGACCGGTGTGCAATTTCTTACCGAGATCGCCCACTTTGGCAATCAAAGCCGACTCGACGAAACTGTGAATATCTTCGGCGCCCGAGGCGAGAATAATCGCTGGATCGCCCTGCACTTCCACCAGCAAGTCATTGAGTGCTTTTTTCAAGTCTCGGCATTCAGTTGCCGAGATAATTCCCACGCTGGCAATCGCATCCGCCCAAGCAATGGAGCCGACCACATCCTGTTCGAACAAGCGATAATCCACAGGCAACGAATCGTTGAATAATTTGAATAGCGCGCTCGTTTCGCCCTGAAATCTTCCACCCCATAAAGCCATGCTAACTCCCCTTACTCACTACTTATTTAAAATCGACTCATCTGAATCAAAAACTCAATCAAAACCTAAAAACAAAAAAGGGCGCTAGGCGCCCTTTTACACGACCTATTACTTACCCTTAACGTCATTAGCGTTGAGTGCGCGGATGCGGCTCGCTAATGAGTACAGGCGGATAAAGCCTTCTGCATGTTTTTGATCGTACACTTGATCTTCACCGAAAGTCGCAAACGCTTCAGAGTACAAGCTGTTAGGTGAACGTTTCTTCACTGCGCTCGCTTGGCCTTTGTAGAGTTTAACCACAACTTCACCGTTAACTGATTCAGCCAGTGACTCAGATGCTGCCAGCAATGACTTACACAGTGGCGTGAACCAACGGCCGTCATACACTAAATGCGCCATTTGTGCGGCAACTTGCTCACGCCAGTTACGGCTAGTCTTGTCGAGAACAAGCTCTTCAATTGCACGTAGTGCTGCGAACATCACAGTGCCGCCGGGTGTTTCATAACAGCCACGAGACTTCATGCCGACTAAACGGTTTTCAGTAATGTCGATACGACCCACACCGTGTGGCGCAGCAATGGCGTTTAATGTCATCAGCGCAGCATAAGGCGTTAGGGCTTCACCATTCACTTTAGTGATACGGCCATGTTCTACTTCTAGCGACACATATTCAGGCTTGTTCGGTGCATCTTCAGGATCGGCAGTCAGTGTCCATACGCCTTTGCTTGGCTCGTTCCATGGATCTTCTAACTCACCACCTTCATGGGAAATATGGAAAGCGTTGGCATCACGGCTATAGATTTTAGTCGCTGACGCTGACGTCTTGATGTCACGTTCAGCTAAATAGGCCAGTAGATCTTCACGGCTCTGCATAGTCCATTCACGCCATGGGGCAATCACTTTTAAATCAGGTGCTAATGCGGCGAAGCAACCTTCGAAACGCACTTGGTCGTTACCTTTGCCGGTACAACCGTGACACAGAGCATCGGCGCCCACTTTACGAGCCACTTCAACCTGCGCTTTGGCAATAATAGGACGCGCCATTGACGTACCGAGTAAATAAGTGCCTTCGTAAATCGCACCGCTCGCAATCGTTGGGTAGATATAGTCTTTAACGAATTCTTCTTTTAGATCGACGATATGACATTCAGAAGCACCTGAAGCTAAAGCTTTTTCAGTCAAGCCAACCAGCTCTTCTTCGCCTTGGCCAACGTCGGCGCAGAATGCGATGATTTCACAGTTATCGTAGTTTTCTTTTAACCAAGGAATAATGGCCGAGGTATCTAGACCACCTGAATAGGCTAAAACCACTTTTTTCACGCCAGTATTTTTGTTCTCGATAGACATCTTAAATTCCTATGACTCGTTTCTCTCAAGGAGAAAACAGGCTGCTAAACAGGGTTAATTTAACTAAATAAGGTTACCAGTACCGCATTTTGGGCATGCATCCGATTTTCGGCTTGTTGCAGAATTAAGGAGCCTGCACCGTCCATCACTTCATCTGTTACTTCTACACCACGGTGGGCGGGCAAACAATGCATAAAGAAGTTAGCGCCCGCTTTCGCCATCAAAGCTTTGTTTACTTGGTATGGTGCAAACTTCGCTTTGATATCAGACAAAGGCGTTGGATCGCCCATTGAAATCCAAGTATCAGTATAAATAGCGTCGTGACCTTCAATCGCATCGATATCTGAAGTCAGCACTATCTTGCCGCCATATCGTTTGGCGAGCTCTTGCACTTCTGCCACTACGTAGCCATCAGGAAAGTGACCCGCTGGGCAGATCACTGTCATGGTGGCACCGAGAATAGCCGCACAGTACATCAGCGAGTTAGTGACATTATTACCATCACCAACATAAGCTAATTTAGCTTTACTGACATCCTCAAACTGCTCTGCCAGTGTTAAAAAGTCAGCTAAGGCTTGGCAAGGATGATAAAGATCCGACAGCGCATTGATCACGGGCACTGAGCCGAACTCGGCTAATTGTTCGATAGTGGTGTGTGAATAGGTTCTCGCCACAATTGCGTCGGCCCAACATGACAGGTTAGAAGCAAAGTCAGCAACCGATTCCCGTTTTCCCAGTTCACCATTTTGCTGGTCTAGGTATAAACAGTGGCCCCCGAGCTTATTAATACCGATATCAAAGCTAACGCGTGTTCTGAGTGAGGGCTTTTCAAATAACATCACCACACTCTTGCCATCCAGCGCATGACGATACTCAGCCGGATTGGCTTTAATCGTTTTTGCCAAGGCAATTAGATCCTGTAACTGCTTCTGGGTTAAGTCTTTTATCGATAGTAAATGCTTCATAACCTACTCCACTTATGGTTGGATTTGTGTTCCTACGGCTTCACCTTTTGCTAATGCGATTAATTGGCTTGCATCACGCCACGAGGCAACTTGTACCGCCTGCCCCATCCACTGTGCGACTTCGAGCGCAGCTTCAACTTTGACCTTCATTCCTTTTTCGATCACACCTTGCTTAACAAGGTCTGCTATCTGCTTGCCATTTAAACTGTGGATGAGCTGGCCTTTACCATCGAGCACCCCAGAAACATCCGACAGTAGCACTAACTTGCCGCCCACTAATTTGGCTAAGGCCGTCGCAGCTTGATCAGCATTGACGTTAAGCATTTGGCCATCGTCCATCATGGCGATAGAGCTACAAATCGGCATCCAACCTTGGGCGAGGATAAACTTAAGATAAGTGCCATCGTTTGGCGTGACTTCGCCCACTAGGCCTAAACGCTCATCTTTAATCTTAGCCGAAACAGTATTGCCATCGGCGAGGCTCATGCCCACACTCACAATGCCAGCCTTAGTCGCTGCGCCTTGAAGAATTTTGTTCGAAGTCCCCGCAAGTGCGCCGGCAATAATCGGCATTTGCTCGGGCGGAGTCACACGCAAACCTTCTAACTTGACGGTTTCCATACCATTCGCTGCTAGCTGCTCATCCACCAGACAGCCGCCGCCATGCACCATCAACACTTGCTGACCATTGGCTAACATAGCCGCAGCCGTATCCATCAATCGCGCCATCCCCATTTCACATTGCAGCAGCGCGCCGCCCACTTTAAGCACTAATACTGAGTTGTTTGTAGACATCTTGACGACTCTCTTAAATAAGGATGAACAATTAAAGGTTAAAATGAATCTTTATGCATTGCAGCGCTTGGCTGGCAGCACCTTTCATCAAGTTATCGATGGCACTGGCTACCACTAAGTAACCGCTATTCTCATCAAACTTCCAACCTAAGTGACAGTTAGGTGTCAGCACCACATCGTCTACTTTCGGGAACTGATTGTGCTTCACGGTGACCAATGGCGCCTTGTCATACACGCTATAGGCCGCGGCCACATCGGCAGTCGTAGTACCTGGTTTTAGCTGTACGGTAATGGTCGCTAAAATGCCACGCTTAAAGTTACCAAGGTGCGGTGTAAATATCACTTCTTGGCCAAGCTGAGTGGCAATCTCGGGTTGATGTCTGTGGCCTAATACGCCGTAGGGTGTCAGGCTAACTTCACAAAAACTGGTGTGTAACTGCGCTTTACGGCCCGCACCTGTTACGCCGCTCACAGCATTGATTACCGGATAAGCCGATGTCAGTAAACTCACTAGCGGCTTTAACGCTGTCAATGATGCGGTCGGGTAACAACCTGGCACGGCAATCATCTTAGTCGCAGCGATTTCTTTAGCATTCCATTCGGCAAGGCCATACACGGCTTTGGCTAAAACTTCAGGATATTCATGCTCAAAGCCATACCACTTCGGATATTGCGCCACATCACTGAAACGATAGGCACCGCTTAAATCGAATACCGCTAACCCTTGGCTATAAAACCAAGCCGCTAAATGCAGGCTCACCGAGTGCTCAGTCGCTAACACCACGGCATCGGCTTCGACAACGATTTTTGCCTTAGCTTCATCGGACAATGGCGACAGCGTTAATGCGATATGGCTATAGCTAGGATACAAATCCGCTAAAGGCTTACCTTTATCTAAACTGTTTTCAGAAACATACAACCCTTGAATCGTCAGTTCTGCTTCTGCATGGATTAAAGCGGTCAGTTGCGCGCCTGTGTAACCACTGGCACCAATAATGGCGATATTTTTCATGTTTTTGTCTTATTAACCGAATCAAAGAAACTTAAAGAGTAGATGAATAGCTTACACGCAACCGCGCATATCTATGATGACAAGACTATCGTCGCAGGAAATCGTAATAGGTTGTTATTTTATTCACTGTCAGGCTAATACTGTACATCATGATATTCACTCTACAGGTCACAGGGGGTGACTCATCTCAACTGATGGCTAGACTACCACAAAGATCTACTTATGCAATATATGTGAATATATATTTTTAATTTATTTTCATATTTTAAGCTCAAACTGGGATATCGAAGACACGCCTCCCATTCAGCTAACTCGTTAATAACACAGTTATCCAGGGTCAACATGAGTCAAAATCAGTCCTTTTCATTAACAGCTAAGATACATGTCTGCAAAGCATAAAATAATGCACTTCATATTCACTTGCACTAATCATCAAAAAATATTGCGTGACTTCGCATTTCTATTGAATATTCTTCATCAAATACCGTGATTGGTTGCATATCGGATAAGCCAGTCGTATAAGTTATAAGTTCTGCTGTTGACCATAGCCCCAAGTGATAGGTATTGTGCTAACGGGCTATATACCCAAGCTACCTGAAGATACGAGTTTCAGAGCGCCTAGGGTGCTTCAATTCAAGGCGCATCAATGAAAGAATGTCGGCCACCTTTTAAATTGATGCAACACGGAAGTGGAGTGCCCTAGGTGCTCCGTCCCGGCGGGTTTTAACGCACTTTATGCTGCGTTGGTTATTTTTAACTTAGCCCGCTAGGCCTGCAAATAACTGCCTTGCCTAAAGTGCGTTAAACTCCCGCTGAATCCTGCATCTTCAGGTTGTTTGGGTATATACACAGCGGATTTTCATGTTTTTCTATTCGGAGTAACTATGTCAGTAACCATGGCAGACAATATGACAGATATGTATGCGTCATTAAGATCGAACGTGAGTATGTTAGGCCAAATCCTTGGCGATACTATGCGTACCCATCTTGGGGACTCTTTTCTTGAGAAGGTTGAACAGATCCGTAAGCTTGCCAAAGACTCACGCCGAGGCGATCAAGCCGCCAGAGAGCAAATGCTCGAGTTACTGACAGCTTTGCCAGACGAAGAATTAGTCCCTTTTGCAAAAGCTTTTAACCAATTTCTTAACTTAGCTAACTTATCCGAGCAATTTCATACTATCAGTCGTAATTGCGACGAACTTGTCTGCGTGCCAGACCCAGTGGAACAACTCCTAGGCCGCATGCTCAATGGTCGTGTCGACCAAGCTAAAATGCTCGACTGTCTAAAAACACTGGATATCGATCTGGTGCTAACAGCGCACCCCACTGAAATTTCCCGTCGCACCCTGATCCAAAAATACGCCGCCATTGTCGACTGCTTAACAGAGCAAGAAAACGACCAACTATCGGATAGAGAACGTCAACAGATCAATCTGCGCCTGCGCCAATTAATCGCGCAAATATGGCACACCAATGAGATCCGCCGCGAGCGCCCAACTCCAGTAGATGAGGCTCGCTGGGGATTATCCACCATTGAAGAGTCACTCTGGCATGCGGTGCCTGACTTCTTAAGACAACTTAACGATCGAGTGCAGCAACGCACAGGGCAGCAATTACCGATTGATATCGCGCCAGTGCGCTTTTCAAGCTGGATGGGCGGCGATCGCGACGGCAACCCGTTTGTTACCGCAAAAGTCACCCAAGAGGTGCTCGATCGTAACCGCCATGCTGCCGCCAGATTATTCTTAAAAGACATAGTCCTACTGGTCGGTGAACTGTCGATGGAAGAAGCCAATGATGAGTTAAAGGCTTATACCAATAACAGCTGCGAACCTTACCGCCACGTGCTGCGATCTATTCGTCAAAGACTGCGTGACACCATAGATTATTTAAATGCGCGCATCGAAGGCCACAATCCTGAAGTCGATAAGTCGAGCCTGATTTGGCAAGAAAGCGATCTCAAAGCGCCGCTAGAAATGCTCTATAAGAGTTTAACCGACTGCGGTATGCGCTTAATCGCCAACGGTTTATTGCTCGACATTCTCCGCCGTCTCGCCTGCTTTGGCATTCATATGCTCAGGCTCGACATTCGCCAAGATGCCAGCCGTCACAGCGATGTGCTCGCCGAGTTAACTCGCTATCTCGGCATGGGTGATTTCAACCATTGGGACGAGACTGAGAAGCAAGCTTTCCTATTACGTGAACTCAGCAACCGTCGTCCACTGATCCCAAGTAACTGGCAACCCTCGGCCGATGTGGCCGAAGTGCTTAATACCTGTCGTTTGATTGCTAAACATCCGGCAAAAGCACTCGGATCCTATGTGATTTCGATGGCGGGTAAACCATCGGATGTCTTAACGGTTTTACTGTTACTCAAAGAAACAGGCTGTTCGCATCCAATGCGCGTGGTGCCACTGTTTGAAACCTTAAGCGACTTAAACAACGCCGCTGCATGTATTACCGATTTGCTCGATATTGACTGGTATCGTGGCTATACCAAGGGCATGCAAGAGGTCATGATTGGCTACTCTGACTCAGCTAAAGATGCCGGTGTTATGGCGGCGGCTTGGGCTCAGTATCACGCCCAAGAGCAGTTAGTGGCAGTCTGTAAACAAGCGGGCGTCAAGCTCACACTATTCCATGGCCGTGGTGGCAGCATTGGTCGCGGGGGTGGTCCTGCACACAAAGCAATCCTATCGCAACCACCAGGTTCGGTAGATGGCCGCATTCGCGTGACTGAGCAGGGCGAGATGATCCGCTTCAAGTTTGGCTTACCAAAACTCGCGGTTCAAAGCTTGGCCCTGTATACCTCGGCCGTATTGGAAGCAACCCTGTTACCACCGCCAGAGCCGAAGCAAGAATGGCGCAATTGCATGCAACGTATCGCAGAAGAATCAGTGGGTGCTTACCGTGGCATAGTGCGTGATGAACCTGATTTTGTGGCTTATTTCCGCGCGGCAACGCCAGAAGTGGAATTAGGAAAACTGCCACTCGGCAGCCGCCCAGCCAAACGTCGTGTCGATGGTGGGATCGAAAGTCTGCGAGCTATTCCGTGGATTTTTGCTTGGTCGCAAAACCGCTTGATGTTACCTGCATGGCTTGGCGCCGGTGAAGCACTTCAAGCCGCCTGTGAACGCGGTGAAATGGGCTTACTGCAAGAGATGGAACGGGAATGGCCTTTCTTCAGCACTCGCATTTCAATGCTGGAAATGGTCTACGCCAAGGCGGAACCTAATTTGGCCCGCTACTACGAAACCTGTTTAGTACCGAAAGACTTGCATCACTTAGGCGAAACCTTGCGCCAACGCTTGGATCTGGGTATTAAAGTCGTGCTTGAACTGACAAAATCAGATAGTTTAATGGCGCATACACCGTGGAATCGCGAATCAGTTAAACTGCGAAATCCGTATATCGATCCATTAAACTTCTTACAAACCGAGCTATTAGCGCGGACACGTAAGGAAACAACCGAAACTCCTGCGTCTGAACATGTACAGTTAGCGCTAATGCTGACCATTGCAGGTGTGGCAGCGGGTATGAGAAACACTGGTTAATGAAAAAACTTTCCCGCACGATTTGCTTGGGACTGACTGTACTGCTTGGCGGCTGCGTCTCGCAGTACAGTATCAGCGAGCACGAAATGGAGCAGTACCTCAGTAAAGAGATCCATTTTGAGATTAAACAAGGCAATCAATTAGTTGGCGCAGAAGTGCGCATTAACGACATCAGTGTCAAGCTAGGTGTAAAACCTGACACTATGAGTGTAAGTGCCGCAACTCAAGTATCAATTAAGAATCCGATCTTTCCATTGAGTGCCAAACTCACTACGACTTTCGAAGCTAAGCCTTGGTATGACAGCGCAACGCACAGTGTCTATCTGCGTCAGCTCGAATTAGTCAAAGTGGAATCAACGCCCAAGGATATTGAAAAAGCGATTAGCAGTGCCACACCGCAGGTGATGGGTTATCTAAGGCAATTCTTAGAAAACCAGCCTGTGTATGTACTGGATACCAAGGACAGTAACCAAGCACTGATGGCAAAAATGACCGAAAGCATTCAAGTTGCCCCAGGCAAATTAGTGCTTAAGTTCACTAAATAATCTGCCATTTTTGTATCTCTGTAGAAGTTAAAATGCTCCCTCGGGAGCATTTTTGTTGGCGGGCATAAATGGATATATACCCGTATAAGAGTTACTTACTGAATCGCCCAATCGACTGATAATCGACGATCACAGCTTCAGCTAAAAGCTCACGTCTTAGCATATCGTAAGCCACAGCAGCACTTAAACTGCGTACCAGATCCCGTGAACGTCTCGGTAGTTTAATCATCTGACTATAAACACCGCCGCGAGTTGCTAAAGCGATCGCCACAGTGCCCACAGGTTTCTCATCTGTGCCACCATCGGGCCCCGCAATTCCACTAGTTGCCAGCGCATAGTCACTGTCTAAAATTTGCCTTGCCCCCTTAGCCATTTCTTCTACAGTCGCAATGGAGACTGCACCATGATCATCTAAGGTTGAAGGATTAACACCTAACACGCGAACTTTAGATTCATTACTATAAGTCACTAATCCGTGCTGTAAGTAAGATGAACTGCCGGGGAAATCAACTAACTGACTGGTGATCATGCCGCCGGTGCAAGACTCGGCAACGCTTAAGGTCAAGCCTGAGTTAAGTAGCTTATAATGAATTTCTTCGGCAAGAGTGGCTTTATCTTCCGCGACAACCGCAGTACCCAGCACCATTTTGATGTGCCCAGCGACGCGAGGTAATACTGCAATCGCCTTCTCGCCACGGGCGAAAATCTTAATCTCAATATGCGGCATAGAAGAGCGGTAACCAATAGTAATGCCTTCTGGCAGCTCTAGCGGTTCTAACTTATCTGCCAAAGCGGACTCACCTTGGCCTATGGTCAATAGTTTCTTTAAAGCAACCTTGGAATCAAGGTTAAACTCTTCGCGAATAAAGGGCACAAACTGCTCTGTAACCATGTGCTTCAGCTCAAAAGGCACACCAGGCGTGAAGAATAACCAAGCGCGATTAAGTTTAACTCTAAAACCACAAGCGGTTCCCACAGGGTTATCAACCATCACAGCTGAGGCTGGTAGCATAGCTTGCTTGAGATTACTTAAAGGCATTTCACGGTTATTACGGGTAAACCACTCCTCTAAACGCTCACGCCACTCCGCATTCTCAACCAATGGTTCGCCCTTCGCCTTCGCCATCGCTAAAGCAGACATATCATCACTTGTGGGCCCAAGACCACCATTAACGAGAATCACATCTGCATGTAAGCTACGTTCTTGGAAAACCGCAATCAGATCCTCGAGGCGATCGCCGACGGTTACTCGACGCTGGATCTCGACACCATGCTCCATCATAGTACTGGCAAACCAAGCGGCGTTGGTATCAACAATCTGTCCCGCCAACACCTCTTCCCCAGTGCAAATCATCTCTAACTTCATCTCAGATCCTTATCTACCCCAATAAATTAAAACATAAGGTAAGTAACCGCTTAACTAATAGCAATAGCTAGGCTCGATCGAGAACTAAGATCGCTGTAGCAAAATCGGAGCATTGACAAAATAACCGTACAAATAACCGACAACTATTACTTATTATTGATGTCATGAAGAGTGTTAAGGAGAGAAAAATAGGAGGAAAACAGACTAATTAAATAGAAACAAGGCTGGATTTAACAAATTGCAAATGCAAAAAAGCCAGCTTATTCAGCTGGCTTCGTTGCATCTCAATGAGATAATTAGGCGCTTGGCGATGACCTACTCTCACATGGGGAGACCCCACACTACCATCGGCGCGTTTGCGTTTCACTTCTGAGTTCGGGATGGGATCAGGTGGTTCCACAAGGCTATTGTCACCAAGCAAATTCTGTTTATTACCGTGTCCATCTCTGGCTCACGCAAATAATAATTCGGAAAGCTGATTTTCTGTTGAGTTTTTAACTTCATCAAGTGTCGATATTCTGTCTAAGGC